>CAYUXG010000185.1:0-2535 GCA_964448735.1 uncultured Nitratifractor sp.
TCGAGGAGATAATCCTCCACTTCTGTGCTGAAGTAGGGAATGCGCCATTTGCGTTTGAGCTGCCGGTCGAAAGGGGTGATTTGCAGCACGTGGTGCATCTCTCTCAAAGCCCGGACCGGATTGGCCTGGCGCTCTTCGATGCGAATGGGATAGTGAAAGATGTGGGAAAGGGTTTCGTAGTGGCTGACGGTTTTTTGCCCGCTTTGGAAATCCCCTTCTGGATCGAAATGACAAAGGCAAAGCTCCAGTCCCAATGTTTCGGAGATGTAGAAACTGGTCGAAGAGATCGCCTCCATATACTCTTCCCGACTCATCAGTATCACGGCACGTTGAACCTCTTGAAGCGGCGTCTTTCCGAAGAGATAGACCAGCTTTTTCAGATCGTAGAGCTCCCGATACACCTTTTCCCGATCGAAACACTCGGACGAGACATAGATCAACCCGATGTCGTAATTCTGGGTATCGGCGGTGATCACTTCGGAGAGTTCCTCCACTTCGTAGGAGATCTGAATGTCGACATGCTCGGATTCGAAACTTTTGATCTTTTCGATCGTGGCGAAATCCCCGGGGTTGACGATACGCACCAGCAGTTGGCGGTCTTTGAGCTTTTCCTGCAGGTAGATGCTCTCCCTCAGATACTCCGTCGCCCTCTTTTCGTCCCGGTCCATATCGAGAAAGAGGTAGAGGTTGCGGCCAAAGGGCTCGGGGAAGAGCCCGGAACGGTTCTGCACCCGCTGAAAGATGTTGCTCAAGACTTGCGGGCGGCCGATGAGCAGCAAAATGTCCTGGGGACGGATCATCGTGGCGTTGGTCGGGAGGATCAGCTTTTTGTCCCGGTAGATGCCCGCGATGCGCCATTTGACCTGGGGGATCGATCCCACGTGACGATAGGCGAAACTGCTGCCGAAAGGGACCAGCACCTCCATGATCTCCCCCTCCCCCAGGCCCACGTTCTGCGCCACGACGGGAACGCTCGGGAGGAAGTTGTAGAGATGGTTGGAGAGCATTTCGTTGCTGTTGACCACAAAGGTTCCGCTCTGTCGGAGCTTGGTAAATCCGTTCCACTGATCCAGCAGGACCACCCGGATTCGATCGTCGATCCTGCGAATGTTTTTCAGCGACTCCCCCGCATCCTCCAGCGCATCGAGGATGATAAAGACCATGGTGAAGTCGTTCTGCATGAAAAGGCGCCGCATTTTGCTGTAACTGGTCGGATCGATCTCCTGCAACTCCAGCTGGACCTGGATTTTCTCGGGAAGCTCGATGGATCGGGGAACCACCACGCAGTAATGGCTGTCGGCGATACGTTTGCTGTTGATGCGCCGGATAAAACTTTCGGCGACCAAGCCGTCCGCCAGGATCAGGATCTTTCTCATGCGCCTCTTTTGAACGGGATTTTCGATAAAATCGGATGCTTTGCGAACCAACGATTTTCGGAAGGAGCGATTATAACACAATGACTTTTCAAATCGACGCGCAGGACGGGGAGGCACGGGCCTGTACGCTGCAAACCGCCCACTCCACCGTCCGCACTCCGGTTTTCATGCCCGTAGGGACCGTCGGGGCCGTCAAATCCCTCGACGCCACCGACCTCATGAGCCATCTGCAGCCCGAAATCATCCTGGGCAACACTTACCATCTCTACCTCCGCCCCGGAGACGAAACGGTCCGAAAGATGGGGGGGCTTCACGGCTTCACCCGCTTCCCCAAAAGTTTCCTCACCGACAGCGGGGGATTTCAAGCCTTCTCCCTGAGCGACAACGTCAAGATCGAAGAGGACGGCATCACCTTCCGCAGCCATCTCGACGGCAGCCCCCACCACTTCACCCCCCAGAAGGTCCTGGAGATCCAGTACAACCTGGGTTCGGATATCATGATGATTCTTGACGACCTCATCGCCCTTCCCGCCGAGCACAAACGCATCCGTGAAAGCATCGAGCGGACCACGAGATGGGCCCGACGCTCCATCGAACACCACCGACTGCGACAATCGGAGGGGGTGGGCCTACAACAGAAGATCTTCGCCATCATCCAGGGGGGCACCGACCCCGCTTTCCGTCAAATCTCCGCGCAGGAACTCTGCGCGTTGGATTTCGACGGATTCGCCATCGGGGGGCTCAGCGTCGGAGAGAGCAATGCCGAAATGTACGACACCGTGGAGTGGACCACCCGCTTCATGCCCGAAGGCAAACCCCGCTACCTCATGGGCGTGGGCACCCCCGAAGATCTGGTCGAAAACGTCGCCCGAGGAGTCGATATGTTCGACTGCGTCATGCCCACGCGCAACGCCCGCAACGGCACGCTTTTTACCTCCTTCGGCAAAGTCACCATCAAAGCCGCCCGCTTCAAAGAGGATGAGAGTCCCGTCGATCCCGAATGCGACTGCATGGTCTGCCGCACCTACTCCCGGGCCTACCTGCGCCACCTCTTTCGAGCCAAGGAACTGACCTACTTCCGCCTGGCGACGATCCATAATCTCCACTACTACCTCGACTTGATGCGCCAGATGCGCGAAGCGATTCTTTGTGGGGAATT
>CAYUXG010000186.1:0-2504 GCA_964448735.1 uncultured Nitratifractor sp.
AAGCTGCTCGAGAGTGCGTTTCGTCTGGAGCGGATCTATCGAAAGTATAAGGTGACGATCTGGGCGGCAGTAGTGCTGATTATCGTGGGCTTCGGGGGCAAGGCACTCTGGGGGGTTTATCAGGAGCACAAGCTGGAGCAGGCCAACCAGGCGCTGCTGAGCCTGGAGAAAAATCCCGCCGACACGCAGGCGCTAGAGACACTCAAGGCGGACAATCCGAAGCTCTACAGCCTCTATCTCTACGCAACGGCGGTCAAGAGCCGCAATGTGCAAGAGCTCAAGAAGCTTGCATCCTCTTCGGACAAGCGCTTGCAGGATCTGGCTCGCTATCACGAGGCGGTGCTGCAAAGCCGTGCGGGTGATTCGCGCTACTATCCGGACCTCTCCCGCGTAGAAAAGGCCTATCTCGCGCTCAAAGCGGGGAAAAAGCAAGAGGCTCGGGAGATTTTGGCCCTGGTCCCCGAAAACTCTCCCGTAGCCGGCGTCGCACGCCTGCTGCGCCATGCGACGATTCAATAATCTGAAAGGATGCTCATGAGAAAAACTCTCCTTTTGTCTCTCTCCGTGGCCTTGGGCACGCTGACGATGAGTGGATGCAACAGCCGCAAAAGCTTCGAACCCAAGGAGACCTCCAGCGCCTCTGCCGCGATCACCGTGACGGGTAAAAAAGAGGTGAGCATCGTCCGCGACGGGGTGACCTTCAGCGACGGGACCTTCCTGACCCGCAGCGGTTTCAGCAGCATCCATCTTCCCAAGGGGTTCCATTACGTGACCCAGTCGGGCAATCGTATCTTGGCGGCGGACGATACGGGAGAGTTTCTGGTCATCGACCGAAAAAGCGGCAAGACGATCCACAAAGGCAAGCTCGACTTCCCCCTCGTCTCCGCCGCGCTGCGGGGCAATACGATCTACTACATCTCCCAGGATGACGTCTTCGGGGTCTACAGCATTCCCGCCAAAAAGACGAAGATCTCGGCCAAGGTGGGCCGTGCTTACGCCGTGGATGCTCGCATCGCCAACCCTCTCTATCTGCATGGTGTGCTGATCGTCCCCACCCTCGACGGCAAGCTGCTCATCATCAATCCCGCCAATCCCCGGGCTGCCCGCGGCATGGCGATCGGCGACTCCTACAATCTCAACAACGTCATCTTCCTGACCCATCTGGGCAACCGCATCATCGCCGCCACGCCCAAGAAGCTCATCTCCGCCGCCCCCGGTGCGATGCACAAGTTTGACGCTCCCATCGCCGACGTGGCGATCTCGGGAAATACCATCTACGCCCTCACCGGCGACGGACGGGTGGTCAAGCTGAGCCCCTCCCTGAAGGTGCTGGCGCAGAAGAAATTTCCCTACGCTCAGTTCACGACGATCGGCGTCGTCGGGGGCAAAGTCTATGCCCTCGATCGCAGCGGCGCGCTGATCGTCATGGATCCGAGTCTCAAGAAGAGCCGGATCTACGATATCGGAGAGGTGGAGGATTTCGCTTTCATCGCCGGAAGCAAACTCTACGTCGACGACAAGGTCGTCGATCTGAAAAAACTGAGCTACTGATCGCCCCGTGTCTGGGCAGGAGGATCTTCTCGACGCTTTCGAAGAGTACCTCCAGATCCACAAAGAGCTCTCCCCCCACAGCATTCGTGCCTATCTCTCCGATCTGCGCCGGCTCCGCGAAGAGCTGGGCAAAGAGCCGATCCTCCTGGAGACCGACGAGATCCTGGAGTATCTGAGCCGCTTCGAGAACAAGCGGACCCTCAACCGCAAACTCGCCTCCCTCAATGCCTTTTACGACTTTTGCCGGCGGCGGGATCTGAGAGAAGAGGGCCTCTCGATCCCCATGGCGCGTCTGCCAAAACAGCTACCCAAATATCTGAGCTACGAAGAGATCATGCAGGGGCTCTCGCGCATCGACCGCAGCACGCCGACGGGGATGCGGGATTATGCACTGATCCTCTTCCTCTACGCCAGCGGATGCCGCATCAGCGAAGCACTCAATGTGCAGCGGCAGGATATCGCCGAGGGGTGGCTGCGCATCCGCCACGCCAAAGGGGACAAGGAGCGGATGGTCCCCCTCGCCCCCGCCGCGATCGAAGCGCTGGAGGAGTACCTGCGCTCGGCCGATCTGCGCAGCACCTACCTCTGGCTCAACTACCGGGGCGAACCCCTCAGCCGCATCAGCGCCTACAAGATCGTCAAAAAATACCTGGGCGTCTCCCCCCACGTGCTGCGCCACTCCTTCGCCTCGGCCCTGATCCTGGGAGGCGCCGACTTGCGGGTGGTGCAGGAGCTCCTGGGCCACAGCTCCCTGCTGACGACGCAGATCTACACCCACATCGAGCGCAAACACCTGGCCCGGACGGTGGAGACTTGCCATCCGCTTTTGAACGAGCAACGAGCATCTAGCAACTAGTAACTAGGAACTAGGAACGAACAATGAAGGTCAATGAGAAAGTAGAAGATAGAAATGAGAAATGAGAAACTGAGAATTTGGCAACCGAGTGACCGAG
>CAYUXG010000187.1:0-2493 GCA_964448735.1 uncultured Nitratifractor sp.
ACGCCGATGGCCAGGGCTCCGCCGCTTCCTCCTTCGCCGATGACCACGGAGACGAGCGGTACCCGCACGCCGGAGAGTTCGAAGAGGTTGCGGGCGATCGCTTCGCTCTGGCCCCGCTCCTCGGCCCCGATACCGGGATAGGCGCCCGGAGTGTCGATGAGCATCAGCACGGGGATGTCGAACTTCTCCGCCAATTTCACGGCCCGCAGCGCTTTGCGGTAACCTTCGGGGTGGGGCATGCCGAAGTTGCGCCGGAGTTTGTGCTTGGTACCGCGCCCCTTTTGCTCGCCGATGAGGACGGTGCGCTGGCCCCCGATCCAACCCAGATAGCAGAGAATCGCAGGGTCGTCGCGGTACATCCGATCGCCGTGAATCTCCTGGGCATCTTCCATGATGAGGCGGACATAATCCAGCGCATAGGGACGGTCGGGATGGCGGGCGAGCTGGAGTTTCTGATAATCGCTCAGAGAGCCGAAGACCTTCTTGACCTCTTTTTCCAGATCCTTGTGCAGGATCTCCACGGCATCCTGATCTCCCCGGGCACGGGCCGCTTCGATATCTTTCTGAATCGCCTCGATGGGCTGTTCAAACTCCAGATAGGTGGCCATCGGACGCCGCTTAGACCCGCTTGAAGATCACGACGCCGTTGGTGCCGCCGAATCCGAAGCTGTTGCTCATGACCACGTCGAGTTTCGCTTCGCGGGCCCCTTCGGTCACGTAATCGAGATCGCAATTCTCGTCGGGGGTTTCGTAGTTGATCGTCGGCGGAATGATGCCCCGATCCATCGCCATCAGCGAAATCACCGCTTCGATGGCTCCGGCGGCTCCCAGGCAGTGGCCGATCTGTCCCTTGGTGGAGCTTACGGGAGGGCAATGCTCCTTGCCGCCGAAGAGCTCCTTGAGCGCAGCGGTTTCATTCTTGTCGTTGATGGGGGTGGAGGTGCCGTGGGCGTTGACGTAATCGACTTTGGGATTTCCCGCCATCTTCATCGCCGCTTTCATCGCCCGCAGCGGGCCGTCCATCGTCGGAGTGGTGATGTGGTTGGCGTCACCGCTCTCGCCGAATCCGATCAACTCACCGTAGATCTTCGCTCCGCGGGCTTTGGCCGCTTCGTACTCTTCGAGCACCAGCGCACCGGCCCCCTCCCCCATGATGAAGCCGTCGCGCCCGGCGTCGAAGGGACGGGAGGCGTGCTTGGGATCGTCGTTACGCGTCGAGAGCGCTTTCATGGCGGCGAAGCCTCCCACGCCGATGCCGGTAATGGCCGCTTCGCCTCCGACGACCAGCATCCGATCGGCACCGCCGAGCAGGATCGTCTTGGCCGCTTCGTCGATCGCGTGGGTCCCTGCTGCACAGGCGGTCACGGAGCCGAGGTTGGGGCCCTTGAGGGTGTGAGCGATGGAGACGAAGCCGCCGAGCATATTGGCCAGAGCCGAAGGGATGAAGAAAGGAGAGATTCTCCGGGGACCGCGGGTCTCGAGGATGACCGAGTTTTTCTCGATGGTGGGCAAGCCGCCGATGCCCGAAGCACAGCTGACGCCGAAGCTCTCCCGCTCCACACTCTCGTCGATGCCCGAATCCGCCATCGCTTCGGCAGCGGCTTTGAGCCCGAGTTGGATGAAGCGGTCGGCTTTTTTGACCTCTTTGGGGTCCATCACGGTTTTGGGATCGAAGTTCTTCACCTCACCCGCGATTTTGACGCTGAACTTTTCGGGATCGAAAAGCGTGATGGTATCGATGCCGCACTCGCCCCGCACGATGGCTTCGAAAGCGCTCTCTTTGTCGTGCCCGACGCTGTTGATCATCCCCAAACCCGTAACGACGACTCTTCTCACTGTGGCTCCTCTGTAACGTGATAGATGCAAATCTTTCGCAAAAGACTCGCATCTGCCACGCTGCCCCGGAGGGCAACGAACGGCGGCTTGCTTACGCCTTGTGCTCTTCGATGAACTTGATGGCGTCGGCGACGGTAGCGATCTTTTCGGCTTCTTCGTCGGGAATTTCGATGTCGAACTTCTCCTCCAGTGCCATGACCAGCTCGACCACGTCCAGGCTGTCGGCTCCCAGATCTTCGACGAATTTGGAATCCTCTTTTACCTCGTCGGGATTGACGTTGAGCTGCTCGACCACGACCTCTTTGACTTCGTCAAGAATTGCCATATTTACTCCTATCGTTGAATTTATGGGTACAAGTATAGCCAAAGTTGGTTAAACATCTCCTCATTTGACTTGAAATTTGGGAAGCTTCTCGAGCTTTGTATCTCCCGGGCTCTTCCCCGTCGCGGGAGGCTCCTCCGATTCGCAGCAATTGAGCAGCGATTTGTCGGGGTGCCGGATGAAATCATAACCGTGATAAACCGTATAGAGACCGTAGAGCACCACGACGATCGCCGCGAGATTGATCATCACCTTGCGCAGGGAACTCTTGGTAAAAAGCGAAGTGAAAAGCCCTAGCCCCAGCATCGCCGGCACGGTGCTAAGCCCGAAGATCA
>CAYUXG010000188.1:0-2488 GCA_964448735.1 uncultured Nitratifractor sp.
TGACAACACCTTTTTCTTTTGATACTATCGAGGATCTTTGGTCTTGTCAATAGAGGTCTCTGAAAAATCCCGTTCTTCGGGTCAAGCACTCTGGCGTTGCGAACAGGAGAAGCGAATAGCGGAAGCAAACTGCTTTGCTTCTGCCGCTTCGCACGACGCATCGCCTATGCCGAAGGCATCGATGACGTCCAGCCCATTTCACGGGTTGAGCGCTCCTTCGTCGCACTTGCCTCAAAGAACTATTTGGTAATTTTTCAAGAGGGTTCAATAGGCTAAAGGGATTCAAAAGCAGCAAATTTCAACGTGCAGACAGGGATTCCCAGACCCGGCACGCCGTTCAATCCTCCTCTTCGCCTTTGTCCAGGAGGTAACAGAAGCGCAGGCCGTGGAGGAAGATGGCCCAGGAGATGTAGATCCAGAGGAAGAAGAAGAGCAGGGTGCTCAGTCCGCCGTAGATGCTGGTGTAGGTGCGGTTGTGGAGGATGTAAAAAAGAAAGCCGCTTTTGGCCAGATACCAGACGACCGAAGCGATGAAGGAACTGATCAGCGCGGCGCGGGGGGAGACGCGGCCCCGAGGGGAGAACTGGTAGGCGATGTAAAAAAGCAGCCAGATGAAGAGATAGGGAAAGATCAGATAGATATGGAGAGTCCCGGCGATGCCCATCGCCTCCATGTAGGACTGGACCTGGGAGGAGAGCCAAAAGGAACCCCCCAGCATCAGGGGCAAAAAGAGGAGAAGGAAAAAGTAGGTGCGCACGGCGCCCAGGGCGGAGCGTTTGGGGGTTTCGAAGATGTCGTTGACGATGTAGTCGTAGTCTTTGAAAAACATCACCGCCGCCACGACGACGTAGCCGACACCGATGTAGCCCAGCCGGTCGGCGTTGGCGACGAAGGTGTCGATGTGCTGCATGATGAGGTTGGAGTCGGTCGAGACCAGGTTTTTGGCGATGAGTTCGTGTAGCTTCGTATAGGCTGTATCGAAAAGGGGCATGTGGGTGAAAAGCACCAGCAGAATCACCATGAAAGGGATGATGAAAAAGAGCGTGCTCCAACTCATGCTCGCGGCATAGAATCCCAATCGGGAGTCGAAGAGCTCTTTGAAAAAATCTTTGAGGAAATCGTAGGTGTCGCGCAGGAGAGAGAGCTTCATTCGCATGGGAGACTCCGAAGCCGTTTCTCATTTCTCATTTCTAGTTGCTCATTGCACTTTCTCTTTGTGTTTGCACTTGAAGCATTCGTAGACGTCGCCGCTTTTGAGGTGTTTGATCCCCATCAGGTAGCCGCACTCGGGGCACTTCTTGTCCACAGGCTCGAAGTTGGCGATGAATTTGCATTTGGGGTAGTTGGCGCAGCCGTAGAAGGTGCCGCGGCGTCCCTGGCGCTCGATCAGCTTGCCGCCGCACTCGGGGCAAGGGACGGCGAGCTCCTTGGGCGGGGTGAGGGGTTTGGCGTTTTTGCATTTGGGATAGGCGCTGCAGGCGAGGAATTTGCCCCGGCGGGAGTTTTTGATCACCATCGGCGCGCCGCACTTGTCGCAGATCTCGTCGGTGGCTTCGGGCTTTTCGGGCTCGGTGCCGTCGACGTTGCGGCTGTAGCGGCATTTGGGGAAGTTGCTGCAGGCGATGAATTCGCCGTAGCGCCCCTTGCGTAGCAGCAGTTCCGAGCCGCATTCGGGGCACTTCTCCCCGATGGGTTTGGCGACTTTGAGGGATTTGATCTTCTCTTTGCCCTCGGCGATCTTGGCCATGAAGGGCTCGTAGAACTCCATCAGCACCTTTTGCCAATCCTCCTTGCCCTCGGCGATCTTGTCGAGGGTCTCCTCCATCCGGGCGGTGAAGTTGCTGTCGACGATCTCGGGGAAGTGCTTCTCCAGCATCTCGATGACGGTAAAGGCGATCTCGGTGGGATGGATGCGCTTTTTTTCGATCTCGATATAGTTGCGGTTTTGCAGGATCGTGATCGTCGGGGCATAGGTGCTGGGACGCCCGATGCCCAGGCTCTCGAGCTTTTTGATCAGGCTCGCTTCGTTGTAGCGCGCGGGCGGCTCGGTGAAGTGCTGCTCGGCTTTGATCTCGTCGAGGGTGACGGGCTGCTCCTCCTTGAGCTCGGGCAAGAGCCGGTCTTTTTCCGTGTAGCCGGTGACCCGGTAGAATCCGTCGAAGATCAGTTTGCGGCCGGTGGCCTTGAAAACCGTCTTCTCTCCGGTGAAGAGGATGGTCTGGGTCTCGAACTCCGCTTCGGTCATTTGGCAGGCGAGGAAGCGGTTATAGATGAGGCGGTAGAGCTTGAGTTCGTCGGCTCCCAGATATTTGGCCGCCTTTTCGGGGGTAAATTCGGTCATGGTCGGGCGGATCGCTTCGTGGGCCTCCTGGGCTCCTTTGGATTTGGAGGCGTAGAACTTGGGCTTGGCGGGGAGGTAGCGATCTCCGAAGTTCTCCTGGATGAAGCTGCGGGCTTCGGCGACGGCCTCTTTGGCCAGGTTGAGGCT
>CAYUXG010000189.1:0-2483 GCA_964448735.1 uncultured Nitratifractor sp.
TAAGAAGCGGAAAATCTCGCTTTTTCTTCCTCCCGAGCGGGAGGAGTCTCTCTATTTATTTCTCTTTTTTCGGTACGGTGTACATGCTGATGTAGCGGCCCTCCTGATGGGGGGGCTTCTCCATGACCGCGACATCTTCGATCATCGGCCAGACGCGGTTGAGCACTTCCACACCCAGTTCGGGGTTGGCCATTTCACGCCCCCGGAGGAAGACCCGCAATTTGACATGCTTGCCTTTTTCCAGAAATTCCCGGGCGTGTTTGACCTTGTAGGCGATATCGTTCTCGGCGATTTTGCAGGAAAATTTGACCTCTTTGACTTCGATCTTTTTCTGATTTTTCTTGGCCTCTTTTTTCTTCTTTTCCTGCTGATACTTGTGTTTGCCGTAGTCCATAATCTTGGCTACAGGAGGCTTGGCGTCGGGAGAGAGGAGGACGAGGTCCAAGCCCTTCTCTTCGGCGATCTTGAGTGCCTCTTCCCGGGGGATGATCCCGTACTGTTCTTTCTCCTCTCCGACGACTCTCAATTCTCTCGCCCGAATGGCGTCATTCATGATGACGCTGTCCTCTTTCCTTCTACCCCGTGTATTGCGCTGTGGTTTACTCAAATTGTCCCTTCTTGTAATTCTTGCGTCAATTGTAGCATAAAGTTCTCTTCCGTCAATTGATACTGCTCTTTTTTTCGCCGGTCTCGGATCGCTACACTCCGATTCTCCACCTCTTGGTCACCGAGGATGACCACATAGGGAACCTTCTGTTTCTCCGCCGTACGGATCCGCTTGTTGAGCGATTCGTTGCGGTCGTAGATTTCACTGTCGATCCCCGCATCGAGGAGTTTCGACGCCAATTCCTTCGCATAGGCAGTATGATCGTCGGAGATGGGAACGAAGATCACCTGTGTCGGAGCGAGGAAGAAAGGGAACTCCCCGGCGTAATGCTCGGTCAAAATCGCGATGAAACGCTCGAAACTTCCCAGAATCGCCCGGTGGATCATGACGGGGCGTTTGCGGGTGTTATCCTCGGCGACGTACTCCACGTCGAAGCGCTCGGGGAGGTTGAAATCGACCTGAATCGTTCCGCACTGCCATTTGCGGCCGATGGCGTCGGTGATCTTGACGTCGATCTTCGGTCCGTAGAAGGCTCCGCCCCCCTCGTCGATCCCATATTCCAGGCCGTTTTCATCCAATGCTTCTTTGAGCGCCTGCGTCGCCGTCTCCCAGACCTCATCCTCGCCGATCGCCTTCTCGGGCTTGGTGGAGATCTCCATGGAGTAGTCGAAACCGAACTTCTTCATCACCGCGTCGACAAATTCGACCACCTCCAGCACCACCGGCTTGATCTGCTCGGGCGTACAGAAGATATGGGCATCGTCCTGGGTAAACTCCCGCACCCGAAGCAATCCGTGAAGCACGCCACTCTTTTCGTGGCGATGAACCACGCCGTATTCGAAATATTTCAGCGGGAGGTCCCGATAGCTTTTGCCGCTGTGTTTGTAGATGAGAATATGCCCGATACAGTTCATCGGTTTGAGCCCGTACTCCTGACCGTCGATTTCGGTCAGGTACATATTCTCCCCGTAACAGGCGTAGTGGCCGCTGGTACGCCACATATCGGCCTTGAGGATCTCCGGGCCTCGGACGGGCTCGTAGCCCCGCATCCTATGAGAGCGCCAGAGGATCTGCTCCAGTTTACTCCGCAGCCGCGCGCCCTTGGGCATCCAAAAGGGAAGCCCCGCTCCCGCCTCTTCGTTGAACATGAAAAGCTCCAACTCCGCTCCCAGTTTGCGGTGATCGCGCTTTTTGGCCTCTTCCATCATCTGCAGATACTCTTTGAGGCTCTCCTTGTCGGCAAAGGCGATGCCGTAGATTCGCGTCAGCATCTCGGCGTTTTCGTCTCCGCCCAGGTAGGCTCCGGCAACCCTAGTAAGCTTGAAATTGTGCAGATAGCGGGTATTGGGCACGTGAGGACCCCGGCAGAGATCTTCGAAATCCCCCTGGCGGTAGATGCTCACCTCTTCGGAGGGAATGTTTTTCAGCACCGCCTGTTTGAGGTCGTCGTTCTTGAACTTTTCGACCGCTTCCGCTTTGGAGATCGTGTACTTTTCGATGGGGATCTTCTTTTTGATCAACTCTTTCATCTTCTTTTCGATCTTTTTGAGATCCTCTTCGCCGATCTTCTCGGAGGTACGGAAGTCGTAGTAAAACCCTTCGTCCACCACGGGACCGACGAAAAACTTCGCATCGGGATAGAGCTCCCGAATCGCCTGAGCCATCAGATGGGCCGTCGAGTGACGGATAATCTCCAACGCTTCGGGGGAATTGTCCAATGGAATCTCACGACATCCCTCGCAACCCTGCGGCGCACTCTGGGTGTCGATGATGTTTCCGTCCTCTTTCAGGTATCCAATAGTATTTTCGCTCACGATTTAGCCTTTTTTACGATAAATCCATCTTTTTTGAATAGGTTGGGAGATTATATCCAATG
>CAYUXG010000190.1:0-2482 GCA_964448735.1 uncultured Nitratifractor sp.
TTTCAATATCTTCTTTCACACTCCGCCGATTCATAACATCGTCACATTCTCGATCAACTCCAGCTCTCCCCGTCGGATCAGCAAAGCATCGATACAGAAAGGAAGATCCAATCCTTTGCTCTTGAGGTAATAGTGCGACGAGTTGATCACTCTGCGCAGCTTGGCCGGGGTGAGATTGTAGACGGGATCGAAATCCCGTTTGGCACTCTTGACTTCGATGAAGTGCAGCACCCCCTCTTTCATCGCGACGATATCGATCTCTCCGAGTTTTCGGGCATAGAAGTTGCGCTCTATGATTTGAAAGCCCGCCTCTTCCAGAAAGCGGGTCGCCGCCTCTTCGCTCTCGTTACCGAGTTGCCGCAGCAGCTTTCTGCGCATCAGCTGCACCCGATCTCTTCTCCGAGGGGGACGACCTCCACTTTGAGCGATTTGAAACGGGCGGTGAGCACTTCCTCATCCGCTTCGTCGCCGAAGAGCCGGTTGATCCCGCTGCGGGCATGGTGAAAGGTGGCAAAGAGCGTCCCAGGCCGGATCGCTTCGCTGTAGCGTAGCTGCAGAGCTTCCGTCTCCCCGTGGCGCGTCCGAAGCAGCGCCATGTCGCCGAAACGCTCCTCATCCTCGGGAGAAGCCCAGAGCAGATCCTCTTCGTACTTGGCAGCGAGCTTTTCGCTCCGCAGTGTCTGGGCGGCGTTGTTGTAGTGGGCCAGGGTCCGCCCGGTGGTGAGGTAGCGATGCATCGAAGCCTCCGGTGCGAAACGTCCCTCCATCAGCTCCTCGACCATCCCCCGCTTTTGCCAGCGGTGATAGCGGTAACGCCCCAATCCGTCCTCGGTACGGAAATCGAGCAGATGCAAAATCGGCGTATCTTCGTGGTAGATCGGCCATTGCATCCCGCGCTTTCGATGACGCCGGAGGCGGTAGTAGGCCGCGCCGCTGAAACGCCGCGGTGCGACGCGGCGCACCTCTTCCCAGACCGCTTCGCTGTCTTCGAAGGCGAAATTCTCCCCGTCTCCGAGCTTCTTCGCCAACATTGCCAGCACTTCCCAGTCGTCGGGCAGGTCGCTTTGCACCAAAGGTTGCGAAAGATGCAGCCGTCGCATGGCGTTGACGTAGACCCCGGTCTTTTCGTAGGCCGATTTGACCCCCACGACGATATCGGCCCGCTCGGCGATCTGCGTCATGAAGAGCTCCTGCACCATCAGAAATTCCAGCTTCCCCAGCGCTTTGTCGATCTTGTTGAGGTTGGGGTGGATGTGGGCGATGTCCTCTCCCATGTTGAGCAGTGCTTTGATCTTCCCCTCCTCCATGGCGTCGAGGAGGCGGGGGGTCATGAGGCCGATCTTGGAGGGCGTCTGATAGTCGGGCGCGTAATAGGGCAAACAGCCCATGTCGCAGGCCCCCTGGACGTTGTTCTGCCCCCGCAGCGGCATGAGCCCCGCTCCCGTCTTGCCGATGTTGCCCGTAAGCAATGCAAGATGGGTGATCGCCATGACGGCGTAGGAGCCGTCGAGGTGCTCTGTCACCCCCAGCCCCCAGAAGATCATGGAACGCTTGAGCGCATACTCCCGGGCGATGTTGGGGATCATCTTGGCCAAATGTTCGTACCCCGGGATCTTTTTGAAAAAGGTGGGATCGGCGTAGGGATCGGAGAGGATCGCCTCTTTGTACGCTTCGAATCCCGTGGTGCGGCTTCGGACGAACTCTTCGTCGTAGAGCTCCTCGTTCAAGATTACGTAGGCCATCATGTTGAGGATCAGTAGATTGGCTTCGAAAGGGATGATGCAGTGGTGTTTGGCCAGACGCCCGAGCTTGGTTTCCCGCACGTCGATGACGGCCAAGTGGTTCTGGGTGCGGGCCGTATCGACGATGCGGTTGGCGACGATGGGGTGGGCTTCGATCGTGTTGGAGCCGATGACGAGGAGAAACTCCGCTTCGTAGATGTCGTCGTAGGGATTGGTTGCGGCCCCCTCGCCGATGGTCGCGCGCATCCCTTTGAGGCTGGGAGAGTGACAGACGCGGGCGCAGTTGTCCACGTGGGGAGATTCCATCGTCTCCCGGCAAAATTTCTGAAATGCATAGGCGCTTTCGCAGCTGCTGCGTGCGCCTCCGATGGCACAGAAGCTCTCCCCTCCGTAGCGGGACTTGATCTCGGCGAGCTTCTCTGCCGCCAGATCCGTCGCCGTCTCCAGATCGCAGCGATACCAGGTCGCATCGAGCTCTTCCATCCGGGAGAGATAGCGCTCTTTGAGCTTCGGATTGCGCTCGAGAAAGCTCCGTCGCACCCGGGGCTCGCGAATGCGATCCGCCGCTTCGACGAAATCGTAGCCGTACTTTCCCTTGATGCAGAGTTTGCCTTGGCTGACGACCCCGTCTTTTTGGGCATAGATTTTGACAATGCGATTGTTTTCTACGACGCCGGTGATGTCGCAGCCGACGCCACAGTAGGTACAGACACTTTCGATTTCCCGGGAGGGCATGAGGG
>CAYUXG010000191.1:0-2481 GCA_964448735.1 uncultured Nitratifractor sp.
TACGATCTGCTCATCGAAGAGGGTCGCTGCTACGGAATCCGAGCCATGGTCAACTACCGTCCCGCGACGATCTATGCCGACCACGTGCTCATCGCCAGCGGGGGGATCGGTTCGCTCTATGCCTACAACACCAACTCCCGCACCGTCAGTGCGGACATTCACGGCATCTGCGTTGAAAAGGGCATCAGCCTGGCCGATATGGAGTTTATGCAGTTTCATCCCACCGTCTTCGTCAAGACCCCCTTCGCGAGAAAGTTGCTCTTGACCGAAGCCCTTCGAGGAGAGGGGGCGCATATCGTGGACGAAGAGGGGAGACGTTTCCTTTTTGACTACGACGAGCGGGGGGAATTGGCCAGTAGGGACATCGTCTCCCGGGCCATCTTCGACTACAAGCGAAAGACGGGCCGGGAAGTCTATCTGGACTTTTCCATGTTCGAAAAAGCGTGGTTTCGCCGTCGTTTCCCCAATATCAGCAAAACCTTCGAAGCGCTGGGCTATGATCTTCCCCGGGATCGGGTCCCGATCTCTCCGGCTTTTCACTACGCCAACGGGGGGATCGATTGCGACCTCTGGGGGCAGATCCCCGGAACGAAGGGGCTCTATGTCGCCGGAGAAGCGGCCCGCACCGGCGTGCACGGAGCCAACCGTCTCGCCTCCAATTCGCTTCTCGAAGCGGCGGTCTTCGCCCGTCGTGCGGCGGAGGCGATTTTGGGATCCGAGATTCGCGACGGACGTGTACCTCCCTTTGAGAAGGATTACGACACTCAACTGCACCGAGAGCACGACAAAAGCTATAAACATCAGCTCCGGCAGATCATGTGGAAAGATGTGGGGATCATCCGTACGCGAGAGGGGCTTCACGAAGCGAAAAATTTCATCTACGACACCAAGAACAAAGAGATCGGCCGATTGCTCGAACTTCGTCTCAATACCGCCGCCGCTATCGTCGATGCGGCGTTGAACCGGAGAGAGTCGCTCGGCTCGCACTACGTAGAACCCCAAGAAAACACGGAGCTAGACTCCGCAAAGGATGCAAATGCACGGACTTGACCTGACGACCGCCTGGGTGGGCTGGCTCGATCTGGCGATCTTCATCGTCGCCTATTTCCTGATCGCTACCGAAGAGCGTTACGAGATCAACAAATCCAAACCGGCCCTCTTCGCCGGGACTGCCATGTTTATGGCGATCGGGATCTATTATGCCCTCAACGGTCTCAATCCCGACCCGCTTCACGAAGAGATGACCCGGCTCATCGAGGAGATCGCCGAGATCTATTTCTTCCTCTTCGTCGCCATGACCTACATCGAGACCCTGATCGAACGGGGGGTCTTCGACGCGCTCAAATTCAATCTCGTCTCCAAGGGCTACAGCTACAAAAAGCTCTTTTGGCTGACGGGATTGCTGGCTTTCTGGATCTCTCCCGTGGCGGACAACCTGACCACGGCGCTGATCCTCTCGACCGTGCTCTTTACGATCGACAAGAGCAACCGGGCCTTTCTCGTCGCAGGGGCGATCAATATCGTTGTCGCCGCCAACGCCGGGGGCGCCTGGAGCCCCTTCGGCGACATTACCACGCTGATGGCGTGGACGGCGCAGAAGGCGGAGTTTCTGGATTTTCTCTACCTCTTCGTCCCCGCATTTGCCGGCTGGCTCCTGACGGCTTGGCTCTTGAGCTTCTACCTGCCCAAGGGGGAGCCCCATTTCGATCCGACGCTGGAGCTTAAACCCGAGATCAAAGAGGGGGGCATGACCGTCGTCTGGCTGGGAGCCTTTACGATCTTTATCGCCGTTATGGGGCATCAGTTTTTCCATTTCCCCGCCATGTGGGGGATGATGTTCGGCCTCTCCCTCCTCAAACTCTACTCCTACCGGCTCAACCGGAAAAAGAGCGCGCTCGGCTTTGACGTTTTTCTCAGCATGAAAAAGGTGGAGAACGATACGCTGCTCTTCTTCTTCGGGATTCTCTCCGCCGTCGGGGCGTTGCACTACCTGGGATATCTGGAGTACATTCACCATCTCTACGACAAGTTCGGTCCCACGGCTTCCAACATCGCCGTGGGCTTCATCTCTGCCGTCATCGACAACGTCCCGGTGATGAGTGCGATTTTGAAATCCTCGCCGAATATGGGAGCGGATCAGTGGCTATTGGTGACTTTGACAGCGGGGATCGGCGGCTCGCTGATCTCCTTCGGTTCCGCCGCCGGGGTGGGGGTGATGGGCCGGTTACGCGGGATCTACACCGTCGGCTCGCATATGCGCTTGGGATGGACGGTACTTGCGGGGTACATCCTCTCGATGCTGCTTTGGTATGTTCAGTTCGAAATTCTCGGACTCTATTGATAAAAACGTAAAGGATTTGATGTGAAAAAAGAGGTACCGATCGTCGTTTTGGACTTTGGCTCCCAATACACCCAGCTTATCGCACGCAAACTCAGAGAGAGCGGAGTCTATACCGAGGTGGTCCCCTACCGTGAGCCCCT
>CAYUXG010000192.1:0-2462 GCA_964448735.1 uncultured Nitratifractor sp.
CCTCCCGAGTTGATCCACTGACGGGGCCGATCGAAGGGAAAAAACTGCGCCGCCCACATTTGATGCTGTCCCACATCGGAGGTGATGATCGCCCGCTCGCCGACCAGTTCGCCGATGCGTTCGATCACCCATTGCGGCTTGATCACCTCCTCGCTGTCCTGATACCCGAGAGGATGCAGTTCGTCGTAGCGTGCCAGGATATCCCGCCACACTTGGTAACGGTCGGGATCCACCTTCTCCCGGATCATCTGGATCATTTTTTCGACAACGGTCTTGACGTCGCCGACGATGGGATAATCCACATCCACCAGCTTGCCGATATTGGCCGGATCGATGTCCACATGGATGATGTCCGCATACCGGGCGAACTCCGAGAGTTTGCCCGTCACCCGATCGTCGAAACGCGCCCCCAGGGCGATAATCAGATCGGTTTCGCTCATGGCCATATTGGCGGCGTAACTGCCGTGCATGCCGAGCATCCCGATCAGCAGCGGATTTTTCGCCCCCATGACGCCTCGGGCCATCAGCGTCTCCACTGCCGGGATCTGCGTCAGATCGGCCAAGCTTCGAATCGCTTCGGAAGCGTTGGAGAGGACCGCACCCCCGCCGATATAGAGCAGCGGCTTCTTGGCTTTGACGATCGCTTCGACCGCCTTTTTGATCTGCCGATCGTTACCTTTGTAGCGGGGCTTGTAGGTGGGCAGATCCACTTTGTCGGGATAGACGAATTCCCCCATCTCCCCGGTGATATCTTTGGGGATGTCCACCAGCACCGGCCCCGGACGGCCGCTGCGTGCGATGTAAAAGGCCTCCTTGAGGACGCGGGGCAGCTCCTCGATGGATCGGACCAGATAGTTGTGCTTGGTACAGGGACGACTGATCCCCACCGCATCGACCTCCTGGAATCCGTCGGTCCCGATGAGCGAGAGGGGGACCTGCCCGCTGATGACCACCAGAGGCACCGAATCCATATAAGCCGTGGCCAGTCCGGTGACCGCATTGGTGAAACCGGGGCCGCTGGTGACCATCGCCACGCCCACTTCGCCCGTCGCGCGGGCATAGCCGTCGGCGGCATGCACCGCCGCCTGCTCGTGACGCGTCAGAATGTGCCGGAAGGCGTTTTGTTTGTAGATTTCGTCATAGACATTCATGATGGCGCCGCCGGGGTAGCCGAAGACCGTCTTGACCCCCTCGGCGATAATCGCCTCACAAACCATCTGAGCTCCGCTCATTTTCATGGGACCTACTCCGATGCAAGGATAAATTTGGGCGATTATAGCGAAAAAGTCAATAAGGAACTTCTTGCTAGAATGCAGGTTCCCGTGATCATTTTCATCAGGAAAGTGGAAAAAAATGAAAAAAATTGCAACGCTTTGCTTCCCGATTTTCTCCTTGCTTCTTCTCCTCGGATGCCAATCCCAACATCCGAACGGAAAGAAAGTTCCCGAACAGGCGCACCTCATGAACTCCCCCGCACTTCCTGCAGGAGTCTCGAGTACTTCTTCCCGATTCCCAAGCGCTTCGAAAGCCCTGGAGCTGCGCCGTCTGGAGTTACAGCATCAGGAGCGTCTTGCCGCTATTGAAGCGGAAAAGGCCGAAGCGATCGCACGTTACAAAGCCCAACAAGCCCGAAGCGTCGAAGAGCTCCGACAAAAGACCAAAGAGCTCGAAGCCCAAAGTGCCCTGAAACTCGAAGAAGAGAAGCGCAAATACGCCGCCCTCCTTGCCGAAAAAGAGAAGACCCTCAAAGCGATGGAGACCAACGCTTCCCTCCAGCATGATCGAACCCAAAAGGAGATCGCCGCACTCGCCGCGAAAAGCAGCGTGGAAGTAACCCAACTCCAAGGACGTTACGAAACCGACATCGCCAAGATCCGGGCCCAACTCAGCCAGAGACGCAGCTGGTTCATCGTCGGTACGATTTTTGCCCTACTTCTCGCACTTTTCCTCTTCTATCGCTACAGAAAAAGAGAGCGGGATTCCGAGAGAAAAGCGCAGCGGGAACATGAAGCCGAGATGCTCGAGCAGCGCATGCGCCACCAACACATCGAAAAGATCCTGGAGATCATCGCCGATTCGGAAACCTCTCCCGAAGTCAAAGTGGAACTTTCCCGATTGCTCCAAAGCGGCATCACTTCGCCCGACGATCCGAAACTCTTGGAATATCGCAAAAGAGGTGAAAACCCCTCAAAACCCGACGATCAAACCCCGTCGGCGAAGGATCAAAGCTGATCGGCATCCTCTCCGGAAACACTCTCGTCGCAAAGCTCCAGAGCCACCCCTTCCCGGAGTCCGTCGTCGATCACAAGACATGACTCGAAACCCAAGATTTCAAAGAGCCTGTCGAAGATCAAAATCCCCGCACTGATCAGATCGGCACGCCCGACGCCTACGGCTCTTTCACGCTCCTTGGGGCTCATCGATAGAAGCCGCCGAAGTGTCGCTTCCAAATCGCTCCGATT
>CAYUXG010000193.1:0-2458 GCA_964448735.1 uncultured Nitratifractor sp.
CACTCCAATATACCAATAACCAATCACCAATAACAAGTTTCATATCCACTCCTCCAGCTTTCGTAACTCGTCATAATCCGTCATATCGAGCTGAATCGGCGTGAGGGAGACGTAGTTTTCACGAATCGCTTCGAAATCGCTCCAGCCGTGGCGGGGATGGGGATGAGGGTGCCAATCGAGCCGGGGCAGGCCGATCCAGTAGTACTCCTGGCCCCGGGGGTTGAGGTGCACTTGCGCGTCGTTGCCGTAGGCGCGGCGTCCGGCGTGGGTGATGCGTAGGCCGCGGCACTCTCGGGGCTCGATGGGAGGGATGTTGAGATTGAGAAACTTTCTCTCGGGAAGCGGATATCCCCCCGAAAGGATCTTCTCCACCAACGAGCGGACCGTCTCCTTGGCCAGACGGTAGCCCAGGGCCGGGAGGTCGTCGCAATGGCTGCGGCAGACTTGGCTGACGGCGAGGGCGGGGATGCCCTGCAAGACCGCTTCCATCGCGGCGGCGGCGGTGCCGGAGTAGGTGATGTCTTCACCCATGTTTCCTCCCTTGTTGATGCCGCTGACCACCAGGTCGGGACGACGCTCGGCGAAGAGTTTTTTGAGGGAGAGAAAAACGCAATCGGAGGGGGTCCCGTCGTCGAGTTTGTAGAAGTTTTTTTCCAATTCGACGAAGCGCAGAGGACGCGTAAGGGTGAGGGAGTGGCCGCAGGCGGATTTTTCCAGCGTCGGGGCCACGGTGATCACTTCACCCAGAGGCTCGAGCGCTTCGCGCAGTGCGTGCAAGCCTTCCGATTCGAAACCGTCGTCGTTGGTGATGAGGATTCTGGGACGATCGCTGCTCATGATGCTCCTTTTCCGGGCCCTTTTTTCGGGGATTATACCCTGAGTCGGCGACGTAGGATATAATTGCTCCAAATGTTTCGAAAAATGAGAGGAACGCCATGCAAAAAGAACCGATGCTTCAGACGACCTATACCCGCTTGAGCGAAGAGTTGGAGCGGCTCAAAAACGTTGAGCGTGCCGCCATCGCCAAGGTGATCGACGAAGCCAGAGCCCTGGGGGATTTGAAAGAGAACGCCGAGTATCATGCGGCCAAAGACAAACAAGGGCTCATGGAGGCCCGGATCGCCGAGCTGACCGATCTGCTGGGGCGTGCGCAGGTGATCGACCCCTCCAAGCTGGCCCACGAGCGGGTGAGCTTCGGCTCGACGGTGGTGCTCACCGACCACGACGGCGGCGAGGAGGTCACCTACGTCATCGTCGGCTCCCAGGAGTCGGATCCATCCCGGGGCCTCATCTCCATCCAGTCTCCCATGGCCAAGGCGCTTTTGGGCAAAGAGGAGGGCGACGAGGTGACCCTCCAACTCCCCGGCGGCCGCAAGAGCTTCGATATCGAAGAGATCAAATACGAAGAGATCGCCCAATAGCGGCCGCAAGGCAGAATGAGAAAGAAGTAGAGAAACGAGAAATCGTCAGAAGGGGAAGATATGATCAAGGTAGGAGTCGTCGGAGCAGGGGGATATACGGGATTGGAGCTGGTCAAGATGCTGCTAAATCATCCCTCGTTCCGGCTCAATTATCTGGCGGCGACGGCGGGAGACGTGATGATCGAGGAGCTTCATCCGGCGCTGCTGGATCTCATCACCTTCCCGGTGGAGGAGGCGAGTGCCGAGGCGGTGGCCGAGCGCTGCGAACTGGTCTTTTTGGCGCTGCCGCACAAGGCATCCATGGGATTTGCCAAAGAGTTGATCGAACGGGGGGTCAAGATCGTGGACCTCTCCGCCGATTATCGCCTGGAGCTGGAGGCGTACGAAGCGGCCTACTGCCCCCACGAAGACCCCGAGCATCTGGGCGAAGCGGTCTACGGGCTCATCGAATACTACCGCGAAGAGATCCGCATCGCGCGGCTGGTGGCGGGGCCGGGCTGTTACCCCACGGCGACGCTGCTGGGGATCTTGCCCTTCATCCCCTACATCGATACGAGCGTGCCGCTCTTCGTCGATGCCAAATCGGGGGTCAGCGGTGCGGGCAAGAAATTGACCCAAACGAGCCACTTCGTCACGATCAACGACAACATCTTCGCCTACAATCCCCTCAGGCACCGCCATGCCCCCGAGATCGCCGAAAAGATCGCCAAGATCCACGGAGCGAAGATGGAGGTCAACTTCGTCCCCCATCTCATCCCCGCCACCCGCGGCGAACTGGTCAGCGTCTATGCCACGCTCAAGGAGGAGATCGACCCGGAGCAGATCCTCGAAGAGGCCTACGGCGATGAACGCTTCATCCGCCGCCGGGCAAAGCCCGTGGATATCAAGAGCGTCGCCGGGACGCACTTTTGCGACATCTACGCCCAGCGCAACGGCCGGGGGCTCTTCGTCAGCTCCGCGATCGACAATCTCCTGCGGGGAGCCGCCAGCCAAGCCCTCGCCGCCGCCAACCTCATGATGGGCCTGGACGAGGGCGC
>CAYUXG010000194.1:0-2448 GCA_964448735.1 uncultured Nitratifractor sp.
GGTCTTCAAGTGAGGAAGAGAGTATGAGGCTGGATGCAGCTTTGGTGAGCCAAGGTTTTTTCGAGAGCCGCAACCGCGCGCTCGAGGCGATCAAAGCCGGGAAGGTCTCTCTCAACGGCCGTGCCGCACTCAAGGCTTCGCTCAAAGTCACCGATGAGGATACGATCGAGGTGGAGCAGGGCAAATACTACGTCTCCCGGGCGGCGAAGAAACTCGAAGGCTACCTGCGGGAGCATCCCGTGGCCATCGAGGGCAAGCACTGCCTCGATATCGGCTCCAGCACCGGAGGCTTCACCCAGATCCTGCTGGAGCGGGGCGCGGCCGGGGTGGATGCCGTGGACGTGGGCCGCGATCAGCTGCATGATTCCTTACGCCGCGATTCCCGGGTGCACTCCTTCGAATCCACCGATATTCGCGACTTCGCTCCCGGCCGGCGCTACCCCCTCGTCGTCTCCGACGTCAGCTTCATCTCTCTGCGCAAGATCCTGGGCGACATCGACCGTCTGCTGGAGGAGGGGGGCGAAGCGATCTTGCTCTTCAAACCTCAGTTCGAAGTGGGCCGCGAAGCCCGCCGCGACCGCCGAGGCGTCGTCGTCGACGAAGCGGCGATCGCCGAAGCGATGGAGCGCTTCGAATCGGATGCCCGGGCTCTGGGCTGGAGTCTTGTGCGAAAAAGCCCCAGCGTTCTGGAGGGCAAAGAGGGCAACCGGGAGTGGGTCTTTCACTTCAGAAAAAGACCAAGAGAAAGCGAGGATCGATCATGATCGCCGCCATGGACGTAGGCGGGACGCATATCCGCTGCCGGATCTTCGATGTGCGGGGGGATGTCGTCGCTACGGAGCAGATGCGCACCCGGGAGACGGGCTTGATCGAGGCGATCGAGCGGATCGTCGAAAAGTACGGCGTCCGGCGCGTGGGGATCTCCTTCGCGGGCCAGGTCCACGAAGGGGTGATCCTCTCGGCTCCCAATATCCGAGTGGACGAACCGAAGATCCAAGCCTACTTCATGCAAAAGCACGGCATCGAGCTGCGCATCGAAAACGACCTCAAGTGCGCGGCGCTGGCGGAGTACGACGACTGGGGATGTGAGACGACCCTGGTGGCGGCCTCCATCGGCACGGGATTCGGCTCGGGGATCATCGAGCGGGGCCGGCTCTTTCGGGGGGTCAAAAACCTCGCCGGAGAGATCGGGCATGCCCCCTACAAATATTCGGAAATTCCTTGCGGCTGCGGCAACCACTACTGCATCGAAGCCTCCTGCTCGGGCTCGGCGCTACAGCGCTGGATCGAACACTACCGCCTGCCGGTGGGAGAGAACATACTTCATGATCTCAAAGAGATGGACGATCCCCGTGCCAGGCAGATCCTGGAGAATTTCCACGAAGGAATGCTCTTCGCCGTGGGTTCGCTGATCAGCATCGTCAATCCCGAGCTGCTCGTGCTCGGCGGAGGCGTCGTGCAGAAAAACCCCTACCTGGTGGAGATG
The DNA here is from genome assembly GCA_964448735.1 of uncultured Nitratifractor sp. Lineage (GTDB taxonomy): Bacteria > Campylobacterota > Campylobacteria > Campylobacterales > Sulfurovaceae > Nitratifractor. The sequence goes on from CAYUXG010000194.1 coordinate 1,487, forward strand.
GTCCGCGAGCGCATCGGCGCCTACGCGCTGCCCGCCTCCGTCGAAGAGGCGAAGATCGTCATGAGCCGCCTCGACGACGCTCCGCTCAGAGGCGCGGAGCTGCTCGTTCGAGGGTGATTTTACTACCAGGAGTTCGATTTTCTCTGGCATTTACTGCCGATTTTCTTATCGAAATGAGATCTGTCGAAGGAGCTTTTTTTTTGGGCAGGTCACTCTATATTTTCAGCATCCGATCGCTAAAGTTTGATGAGATAGCACGGTAGATATCTCGCAAGCATCAAGGAACATGCCAATGCCTGATAAAGATGAAGTCTTACAAGCATTTAAAACCCTAGAAAAATATCAACAGTATCTGGTCTATTATAGGGTGCTTCTCAATCGATATGCTGAAAATATAAATATTGAGTATAGTCAAAGGACAGTGTATGACTTTGTGATGCTTTATCTGCTCGCAACAGTGAGTCTTTTTTTTCGAAATAAAAGAATCATCCATATCTACGACCGCACCCATGACCTTACTCGTGACCTCATCTACGCCCGCGCCCATAATCTTGCCCGCGACCTCGACCTTGTCCTTGCCCGAGACCTCGTCTTTGTCCTTGCCCGCGACCTCGTCCACGCCCGCGCCCATGACCTTGCCTACGATCTCGACCTTGCACTTTCCCGCGATCTCGACTTTGCCCTTTTTTATAGTTTTTATAGAGAGATAGAATATATTAGAGAACATGGCACAAAAGAGTACGAAGTGAATCTTCTGTATGTGGAGGAGTCATGCGTAGAAGGAATAGATAAGAGCCCTTTTTTGAAGTTTTTGTATGACTGTTCTGTCGATGAAGCGTATGTGCAGAAGTTTTATAAAGGCTTTCTTGAGATAGACGATAAAACATTCGGGCAAAAAGATGCCTATGCACTCGATGCTTGGATGGCGGCATATCTGGGCGATGCACTAGAGAGCGTAAAGA
>CAYUXG010000195.1:0-2425 GCA_964448735.1 uncultured Nitratifractor sp.
TGGCGGATCATTTTGGCATCCTCTTTGCTGGCTTTGTTGTCGCTGGTGTTGATCGCCAAAGCGATCTCTTCGTTGCGGATCATATCGTCGATATTGGGACGCCCCTCACTGATTTTTAGAACTTTTCCGGAAGGAACCCCCGCATCTTCCAACGCTTTATGCGTACCAGAAGTGGCAAGGATTTCGAAGCCAAGATCGACAAACATCCGTCCGATCTCGCCCGCATAGGGTTTGTCCATCTCCGTTAGGGAGAGAAAGACTTTCCCTTTGAGGGGAATGATGTTTTTGGAGGCAAACTGGCTCTTGGCGAAACTCATGCCGAAATTTTCGCTGATTCCCATCACTTCTCCGGTCGATTTCATCTCGGGGCCGAGGATGAGGTCGGAGCCGGGCAGTTTATTGAAAGGAAAGACCGCCTCTTTGACGGCGACGTGATTTTTGAGGTTGGGTTCCATGGGGACGGCATCGTAGTTGACGACTTTGAAAGTGTCGTAGAACTCCAGCGCTTCTCGCAGATCGCCTCGCACCATGACCCGCGTGGCGACTTTGGCCAGGGGGACGCCGGTGGCTTTGGAGACGAAGGGGACGGTACGTGACGCCCGGGGGTTGACTTCGATGAGATAGATCTCTCCGTTGTGGATAGCGTATTGGATGTTGAGCAGTCCTATGACGCCCAGTCCCAAAGCGATCTCCATGGTCTGCTTCTTGATCTGCTCCAGGATGGGCTCGGGGACCGAGACCGCCGGCAGGGAGCAGGCGCTGTCTCCGGAGTGGATCCCCGCCTCCTCGATATGCTGCATGACCGAGCCGATGTAGACCTCTTTGCCGTCGCAGATGGCGTCCACGTCCAGCTCGACCGCATTGTCGAGGAATTTGTCGATGAGGACGGGGGATTCGTTGGAGACTTGTACCGCTTCGTCCATGTATTCGCGCAGTTCCGCGTCGTTGTAGACGGTGCGCATGGCCCGACCGCCCAGGACAAAGCTGGGACGAACCAGCACGGGATATCCGATGCGCTCCGCGATGGCGATGGCCTCCTCCTTGGCGAAGGCGGTGCCGTTTTCGGGTTGCCGCAAGCCGAGCTTTTCGATGAAGGTGCTGAACTTTTCCCGGTCTTCGGCCAAGTCGATGACCCGTGCGGGCGTCCCGATGATCTTGGCGCCGACGGCGGTGAGGTTTTTGGCCAGCTTCAGCGGCGTTTGGCCGCCGAAGTGGACGATGACGCCGTCGGGCTCTTCGGTCTCGATGACGCTGCGGACATGTTCGAAGTCGATGGGTTCGAAGTAGAGGATATCGCTGGTATCGTAGTCGGTGGAGACGGTTTCGGGATTGCAATTGTACATGATCGATTCGATCTGCATATCTTGCAGGGCAAAGGCGGCATGGACGCAGCAATAGTCGAATTCGATCCCCTGTCCGATCCGGTTGGGGCCGCCGCCGATGACCAGGACCTTTTTGCCCGCCTTGGCTTTGCGTCCCGCGTCGGGGAGGGGAGTGATGTTGGTCGTGGAGTAGAGGTAGGGCGTCAAGGCTTCGAATTCGGCCGCACAGGTATCCACTTCGTTGTACTGATGCTCGATTCCCAGTTTTTTGCGGGCGTTGTAGATGTCGTTTTCCGTCAGTTGCAGCCCCTCTTTGCGGTTGATCACCGCAGCGATCATGGCGTCGCTGAAGCCCTCGGTCTTGAGTTTGCGCAGAGCGGAGGCGTCATGGAGCGTTTCCAGCGCGATGGCGGCTTCGCTGGCGGCGAGCTCTTCGAATTGGTAGAGAAACCATCGGTCGATTTTGCACAATTCGTAGAGATCTTCGACGCTCCATCCCCGCCGCAGCGCTTCGAAGATGTAGCGCACGCGGTCGGCGTTGGGACGCAGAATCTCCCGGCGCAGGCGGTCATCGTCGCAATCGACGGGATCGAAGCCGATAAGACCGGTCTCGAGGGAGACGAGGGCCTTTTGGAAAGACTCTTTGAAGGTCCGGCCGATGCTCATCACTTCGCCCACCGATTTCATCGCCGTCGTCAGCGTGCTGTCGGCTTGGGGGAACTTTTCGAAAGTGAAGCGGGGGATCTTGGTGACGATGTAGTCGATGACCGGCTCGAAACTCGCCGGCGTACCGGTGATGTCGTTGGTGATCTCATCCAGGGTGTAGCCCACGGCCAGGAGCGTGGCGACCTTGGCGATGGGATAGCCGGTGGCTTTGGAGGCCAGGGCGGAGGAACGGGAGACCCGGGGGTTCATCTCGATGACGATCATCCGGCCCGTTTCGGGGTTCACGGAAAACTGAACGTTCGAACCGCCCGTATCGACGCCGATTTCGCGCAGGATGGCGAAGCTGGCGTCACGCATGCGCTGGTACTCTTTGTCCGTCAGGGTCAGTGCCGGGGCGATGGTGATGGAATCCCCGGTATGCACTCCCATGGGGTCGA
>CAYUXG010000196.1:0-2425 GCA_964448735.1 uncultured Nitratifractor sp.
TTAAGAAGCGCTCTTCTCCTTGATGAAGGCTTCCATCTCGTCGACGATCGGCTCGATGGGCCGCTCTCCGTCGATGACCTTGAGCAAGCCTTTGGCTTCGTAGAACTTCTCGATGGCGGGCAGGGGCTCGAGGTAGATCTTCATTCGCTGGTAGAAGACCTCTTCGTTGTCGTCGCTGCGTTTGACCTCGGCCTCTTTGGCGCGGCCCAGGATCCGCTCTTTGGCCACTTCTTCGCTGACACGGACTTCGATGACGGCGGCGAGCTCGATCTCCTTTTCCTCTTGGAGGATTTTATCGAGTGCTTCCATCTGCTCCACGCTACGGGGGAATCCGTCGATGAGGATGATGTCGCGGGGGGCGTTTTTGACGGCGGTTACGATGGTGTTGATGACGATCTCAAGGGGAACGAGGGCTCCGCGGGAGATGTAGCTCTCGATCTCTTTGCCCAGCTCGCTGCCGCTGGCGACCTCCTGACGGAGCATTTCACCGGTGGAGTAGTGGACGATGGTATCGGGGTTGCGCTTGGCGATGATCTCCGCGTCGGTGGTCTTGCCCGATCCGGGAGCGCCGATGATGAGGAAGAGTTTTTTGGCCATGATAATCCTTTCTTTTTCGATTGATGGTGTCGCGGCGGAGATCTACTCCGTCACGGGCCGCTGGCGGATGCGAATATGGAGCTCTTTGAGCTGTTCGGGATCCACGGGGCTGGGAGCATGGGTCAGCAGGCACTGAGCTCGCTGGGTCTTGGGGAAGGCAATGACGTCGCGGATGCTCTCGGTTCCCGCTAGGAGCATGATCAGGCGATCGAAGCCCATGGCAAATCCACCGTGCGGAGGCGCGCCGTACTCCAGGGCATCCATGAGGAAGCCGAACTTCTCTCTGGCCTCCTCCTCTTCGATTCCCAGGAGTTTGAAGACCTCCTGCTGGATCTCTTTTTTATGGATACGCACGGAGCCGCCGCCCAGCTCGGTGCCGTTGAGGACGATGTCGTAGGCGACCGACTCGAGATCTTCGATCTCGTCGTAGTCGAGGGTGCCTTTCTCACTGAGCTTGGGCATGGTGAAGGGGTGGTGCAGAGCTTTGACCTTGCCCTCTTCGACTTCGAACATCGGGAAATCGACGATCCAGACGAAGCGGTACTCATCCTCGGGGATGATCCCCATCTGCTCCGCCAGGTAGATACGGAAACGGCCCATATAATCCAGGACCACTTTTTTCTCGCCCGCGCCGAAGAAGACCACGTCGCCCACCTGGAGTTCGCAGCGATCCACGATCGCCTGCAGATCCTCATCGCTGAAAAATTTGGTCAGGGGGCCTTTGAGTCCATCCTCTTTCATCTGGAAATAGCCCAGACCCTGGGCGCCGAATTTACGCACGTAACTCTCAAAGCCCTTCATCTGACGCTTGGAGAAGATCTTGTCTCCATTGGGGACTTTGAGGGCTTTGATGCGGTTTTTTTTGGGCGATTTGGCGATGGTGCTGAAGATCTCGTTGTCGCAGCGCTCGAAAATGTCGATGACGTCGACCATGGCCAGATCGTAGCGCAGGTCGGGCTTGTCGCTTCCGAATTTCTCCATTGCATCGCGGTAGGTCATGCGGGGGAACTGGGTAGGGAGTTTGTCCCACTTGCCGCAGGCGGCGAAGATATCCCGGATGAGCCGCTCGGCCACTTCGATGATCTTCTCCTGGTCGCAGAAGCTCATCTCCACGTCGATCTGGGTGAATTCGGGCTGGCGGTCGGCACGGAGATCCTCGTCGCGGAAGCATTTGGCGATCTGGAAGTAGCGGTCGAAACCGGCGACCATCAGCAGCTGTTTGAAGAGCTGGGGAGACTGGGGCAGGGCATAGAACTCCCCGGGCCAGACCCGGCTGGGGACCAGGTAATCCCGGGCCCCTTCGGGGGTGGATTTGGTCAGTACGGGGGTTTCCACTTCCAAAAAGCCCATCTCCGCCAGGGAGTTGCGCGCGGCGATGGCGGCGGCGGAGCGCAGACGGAAGATCTCGTGCATCCGCTGGGTGCGCAGCTCCAGATAGCGGTACTTGAGGCGCACCTCTTCGTTGACCTTGGGATCGCCCAGGTCGAAGGGCATGGGCTTGGAGCTGTTTTCGATGATCAGCTTCTCCACCACGATTTCGACCTTGCCGGTCTTGAGGTTGGGATTTTCCAGCCCTTCGCCCCGGGCACGGACTTTCCCCGTAGCCACGAGCACATACTGGTCGCGTACCTGGTCGGCGACCTTGTGGGCTTCGGCACTGTCGGCGGGGTCGCAGACGAGCTGGACCACTTCGTCCTTGTCTCTGAGGTCGATGAAGATCACGCCTCCGTGGTCCCGCCGGCTGGAGACCCAGCCCGCCACGGTGACCACTTCGCCGATCATCTCTTCGTTGATTTCTGCACAATAATGGGTTCTCACGTTTCGTCCT
>CAYUXG010000197.1:0-2390 GCA_964448735.1 uncultured Nitratifractor sp.
AAAACCGTAGAAGAGAAACTTTCCCGAAGGAAACCCGCTGGCGGCGTAGGCGACGGTCACGGCACTGGGGCCGGGAAGCACGTCGTAGTCGATCCCCTCTTTTTGGCAATACTCCACCAACAGTTGCCCCGGATCGGAGATCCCCGGCATCCCCGCATCGCTCACGTAGACCACCTGCTCCGACGCAAGACGATGGGCGATCTCTTTGAGCCGAGCGGGGCCGTTATGTTCGTGAAAAGAGAGAAACTCCGCTTCGGGCATCTCGTTGAGGATCTCCCGCTCCTTTAGCAAGCTCAAAAGGCGGCGCGTAACACGGGTGTCTTCGCAGAGAAAAAGCGTGGCGGATTCGAAGCTATCGAGAGCACGAAGGGTAATATCCCGGAGATTTCCGAGGGGTGTGGGAACAAAAGTGAGCATAGGAACGTCCCGGCGAAGGGACGGATGAACTTAGGAGAGCTTGTACTTGTTTTTGAACTTCTCGACACGTCCGGCGGCGTCTACGATCTTCTCCGAACCGGTGAAGAAGGGGTGACACTCGTTGCAGATGTCGATGGAGAGTTCGGGCTTGTTGGAGCGTACGACAAACTCGTTGCCGCAGGCGCAGGTGACTTTGCACTCCATATATTCAGGATGAATACCTTTTTTCATCGTCGAAACCTTTTTCAATGGATTTGGGTGATGGGCAACCAACCCATTCCGACATGCATTTGCATGCCCTTCCGCTGCTTTGGCAGGGGTCGCTGCAACGCTCTTAGGCGAGACAACTCTCTCGCTTTCGCGAGGAAATTTTCAGATCGGAATTATATCCAAATTACTTTAAACCCTCATAAAAGAAGCCGCGCGGCGGCGGCGCAGGCGGCACTTTCGCTGCGCAGGATCAGATCACTACCAAATCCCACGATACGCTCCTCGCCAAAAAGGGCACGCTCCTCGGAGCTCACGCCCCCTTCACACCCGATGACGAGGGTTTCGATCTCCCGATCTCCGCACTCCATCCTTTGCCGGCAAAAATCCAGAAGCCTGCTTTGAGGATATGCTTTCACGAAAGACTCCAGCGACTCCGCCTCGGCCAACTCCATCATCACGCTTCGTCCGCACTGCTGGGAAGAGTTGACGAGAATGCGATGCAGACGCTCAAAATCGGGCCGGAAGTTGCGCTGGCTCCGTTCACAACCGATCAGCGTGATCTTGCCGACTCCGATTTCGTTGAGAGAGGGAAGCGCCTTTTCGAGATGTTTCGGATCGATAAGACACCAACCCAGATGCAAAAAGCGCCGCGGAGCGATACGAAGCTCCCGGCTCTCGACCAGAGAGAGCTCCGCCCGGCGCCGATCCAGAGAGACGACCCGGTAGGTGTAGAGGCGTTCGTCTTGGAGGTTGCGTAGATCGATCGGATCCTCCGCTCTCAGACGCCGGACCTTGAAGAGATAGCGATAGGCTTCTCCCTCGATCCTTAGCCGAGAGGCTCCGCTCTCGGGGTGATAGAGAAACTGCATTCGGCGTTACCGCATCGCGGCAAAGATCGTCACTCCCAGCACCGAGACGATCTCCAACGCTACGATCGTTGTAGAGAAGCCCAACCCATCCTTCCCGCTATTCCAGATCTTACGAAGGCGGATGGCTCGATAGCCGTCGAGTATAGGAAGGAGCAAGCTTAGAGCCATCATCGCCAGTACCGCAGGGGTGTGGGGATGACCCGCGAAGAGATAGACGATCAGACCGCTGAAAACCGCCATGGACCAAAAAGCCCAAAAGGCAAAGTAGCCCACCCGGGTCCAGAAGATTCGTCGCACGGCATCCCTGCGCAAAATCAAGGGAAGAAAGAGGTTGAGCAGCATCACAAGCAGCCACCCCTCAACTACGTGACGATGCGTCGCAATCAAGACGTCCATCGAATGCTCTTGGGCTTATTTGAGTTTGGAGATGTACTCGGCCAGGGCCGCGATCTGATCGTCGCTCAGGCCGGAGACTTGACCGTGCATCACGGCTCCCATCCCGTAGGCGTTGCGCGTGCCGGCTTTGTAGGCTTCGATCTTGGATTTCAGCTCGGCTGCATCCTCACCCGCAATGACCGGGGATTTTCCCAGGGCTTTGGTCTTCCCGTCGGTGCCGTGGCAGCCGGCACATTTGGCAAAAAGGGCTTGTGCATTCACGTCGGAAGCGGCGCTAGCTTCAGAAGATTTTGCACTCAGTGCCTCTTTTGCTTCGGCGGCTTTTTTCTCGACGGCGGCAGCAGCCTCGGCGGCGGCCGCTTTTGCAGCCGTTTCGGTCTCGGCCGCCTGGCTTTTGGCCGATTCAAGCACTTGTGAAGCGCTCTTTTGGGCCTCTTGCATCGACTGCTCCGCGCTCTTCTTCGCCTCTGCCGCCTTCTCTTTCGCCGCTTCCACGGC
>CAYUXG010000198.1:0-2380 GCA_964448735.1 uncultured Nitratifractor sp.
GTGAGGGAGGCGCTTTAAGCGCCGTCATTTGCGGGCTTTGCCCGCGGTCATTGGTTATTGGTCATTGGTATATTGGGGAGAATCGTCTCGAGTCACAAGTCAATAGAAAAGTCTCAAGTATCGATCAAAGCACGGCGAAGCCGTGCATACCGCAATCATTCACCCTTCACCCTTCACCATCCATTCAAAAAAGCGTTGTGAAACAACGCATACCAAAACTATTCACTCTTCACTATTCACTATTTCCTCCGTTCCCCTCCAGCGTTGATAATTCCACTCCCACTGCGCCGGCTCTTTACGGATCTGCTCTTCGAGGATTTCACTGTAGCGGCGGGTCATGCGCCGGATCTTCTCTTCGGGCTCTTTCGCCTCGGGTGCGGTGTACTCCACCGGATCGAGGATCTCGATCCGGAAACGTTCTCTCCCCCGACGCACGGCGAAGATCGGCACTATCAGAGGATCGAAGCGGAGTTTGAGCTGCGCCATGCTCTTGCTGGCATAGGCCGGCCGGCCGAAAAAGTCGATCGCCACCCCGTTGGGCGGAGGGATCATCTGGTCGATATGCATCCCCACCCCCTCTTTGTTTTTCAATATCCGCGCGATGGAGCGCAGCGCCCCTTTGCGCTCGATCACCCGGTGGCCAAAACGGCGACGATAGGGCTGGATGATCTTTTCGTCGATGAGGGGATTTTTGCGCTGCTCTTTGGCCACCAGGGTCCCGGGCAAACCGTTGATCGCAAAAAACTGGGCCAGAAACTCCCAGTTGCCGTAGTGCGAAACCAAAAAGACCATCCCCCGCTCGTTGCGCGCTTTGAGCGCTTCGATCCTCTCTCGCGCTTCGGCGAGATTCTCCACCGCCCCTTCGTAATCGAAACGATCGGTGAGCATCAACAGGATCTCGACGTAAAATTGCGCCTTTTGCCGCATAAACTCCTCGGCGATGGCTTCAAGCTCTTCTTCGCAACGATCGGGAAAAGCGATTTGCAGATGCTTTAGAACGCGTCGACGGCGCCTTGACTCGGGAGCGTAACTGCGGCGCACGACCTGCGTAGAAAGGGCATACAGCAGGCTTTTTGGCATCAGGCGGCTTGCCGACAACAACGCTTGTACGCCGATATATTCGATTTTTCGTCTCATCGTTTTGCCCGGCTCTCCTCTTTTGAATGTATTCTATCGTAACCGTGCCTACGGTATAATCTTCAAAACAAGGAGACGAAGATGCGGCGTGTCGATCTTTTGAAGGTATTGAGAGCACAAAAAGATTATCTTTATCAAAAATACGGAGTAACACATTTACGGCTTTTTGGATCGTATGCCAGAGACGAAGCAAGAGACGATAGCGATATTGATCTTTTAGTCGAAATGCCCGGAAATTATGAAAATTTTTTTGAACTCCAACGTTTTTTGGAAGCAAAAACCGGAAAACAGGTCGATTTGGGGAGGAAACTGCGTCCCTTCATCGCCCGACAAGCATCCGAAGAAATGATCGATGTCTAAACGATATCAAGAGCTTTATCTCGTCGACATCTTTCTTGCAGCCCATTTTATCCGACGATATACGCAAGGGATTCGAAACGGCCAGGAGTTGTTGCATCGACAAATGCACTGGGATGCAACGATTCGACAATTTGAAATCATCGGAGAAGCTACGGGAAAATTGCTCAAACTCGGTGTCATTTCCGGAGATGGTTTACGGTTCATCGTCGACTTTCGAAACAAAATCGTCCATGAATATTTCGGAATTGACGAGGAGATTGTCTTTGACATTATACAGCGTGGCTTACCTCGTTATCTCGAATATCTCCACCATGCCGCACCGTATGATTCCGAGATTTTAAAAATCGCTCTAAACGATGCGGCCCAAGAGTATCGTCATGACCGAGAAACCGTAGAATTTCTACACAACCTTTCCCGTCACTTTCAACTAGAAGGACTTCAATGATTTGCGTCTTCGACTGTGAAACGATTCCCGACATCGAACTGATCCGAGCCAACTTCGACGTGGAGGGGCTGGGGGAGCTCGCGGCGATCGAAAAGGCCCAGAGCCTCTACGCCGAGACCCATGGCGGCAGCACCTTTCTCCCTCTGCCCTACCATCGCCTCGTCGCGCTTTCCGCCGTCATCGCCGACGACTTCGGCAATTTCCTCAAAGTCGGCGACTTCGGCGAAGGGAGCGACGAAGAGGAGGCGATCATCCGCCACTTTTTCGCCTACATCGAAGAGCGCAATCCCCGCCTGGTCTCCTTCAACGGCCGGGGATTCGACATGCCCATGCTCCTGATCCGCGCCATGCGCTACAACCTCTCTTTCCCCGCCTGGTTCGACCAGAACAACCCCCAGCTCAACAAAACCAAATGGGAAAACTACCGCCAGCGCTATG
>CAYUXG010000199.1:0-2376 GCA_964448735.1 uncultured Nitratifractor sp.
CTAATAAAATGACGCCGATGCACGTGATGAGCGCCATCCATCCCCACCCGACGCTTAGCGAAGCCTTCGGCAATCTCTCTCGGACGATCTTTTTCCAATCGATGATGAAGAGGGGACGCGGATGAGCCGTCACAAGAGCGGAAATCGCAGAGGAGGGCCGAAACACTTTCCCTGGGGACGTTACTGGAAAGTGAGCTTCGTCTACTTCGTCGTCTTCGTCATGATCACTTCCATGATCGACTACTACGCCATGATGGCTTTCAATTTCCTCTGGATCCTGCTCGCCGATGCCGTTGCGGCCCTTCTTGTTGGCTGGATTCATGTACGAAAAGGCAAAAAAGACCACGTGGACGAAGTCGCCGACGAACTCCTCTAAGCTCTCTTGTTTTCCTCGGGCTCTTTTTCCGCCCGCATCCCGAATGTTACCGATTTTCCCAATTTCATTCAATCGAAGTGCAAATATAAGATCATATCTATCAATCTAATAATATTTGATATACTTATGTTAGTGCTTTCGATTCACTTTTAAATGGAGTTTCGCTCCCCGTTGTTTAAGTGACGAGGCCAAAACTATTCCCAAGGAGACGAGAAAATGAAAAAGATCATGATGGCTGCCCTTTTGCTGGTCGCCGCTTCGGCCCTGGCCCTGGCTCAGAAAGTTCCGGCTTATTTGGATGCCCCGTATCAGAAAGCGAGTGCGCTCAAGAGCAAGCTCAAAGCCGCAGGCTTCAGCGTCGTGGGAACCTACCATCCCGCAGGACACGGAAGCCAGACGGTGCTGATCGTCACCAACGGCAAGCTCAAAGCGGTCGCTTCCAAATCCAAGCGAGGCTTCGCCGCGATCCAGCGGGTCATGGTGGATAGCAAACGTAAGAGAGTCCGGGCGACCAACCCCGCCTATTGGTTGCATGCCTTCTTGCAAAAAGGCTACAGCGCCTCCGTCGCCGGATCGGTCAAAGCGGCTTTGGGAAAAGCTCTGGGAAAGATGAGCCCCAGCAAAGATGCGCTGAGCGCGGGAAGCCTCGGGCATTACCACTTCATGTTCGGAATGCCCTATTATGAGGATATGGTGGAGTTGGGCAAAGCTCGCAGTATGAGAAATCAAGCCTTTCATCTCTCTTTGAGAAACGGTGCGAAACTCTACGGTGTCCGCCTAGGCAGCGTGGAGGGATTCGTCAACAAGATCGGGTCGCAAAACGCTCTGCTGCTTCCCTATCCCGTGCTGATCGAAGGGGGCAAAGCCTATGCGCTCAACCCCAAGTTCTACATCGCTCTGGCCTATCCCACCCTCAGTATGGGGCAGTTCATGAAGATCTCCAGTACACCTGATGCGATCATCGCCGCACTCAAAAAATCCCTTCACTGATCCGCCGAGGATCGAAAGCCGCCTTCGGGCGGTTTTTCCTCTTCCTTCTAATCTCGATTTTTGTTCTTAGATCCCCAGAACGTGCAGTGCTTTTTCCATGGTCGCAGCCGTGGCGTTTTCGATATGGCGGTGCAGTCCCAGCGGGTGCATCAGCATCTTCGTCGCCATTTTGTAGGGGTAGTAGCGGTGGGCGAAGGCTTTTGCCTCTTTGCGGAAATCTTCGTAATCCTCCCCCGGTGCGATCTGTTTGAAGGCAATCGCCGCATCTTCGTCTTTGATCTCTTTGAGGCGGTCGTAGACTACCTTGACGATCTCTTTGCGTCCCAGCTTTTCCGACTCGTTGTATTTTTTGAAGCCCCGGTCGAAGGCTTCGTAGTGGTAGACTTCATCCTTGTGGATATTGTGGGCGATCTGCGCCAGGATCGGCTCGCCGATCTCTTCGGCGTAGCGCTCGATGGCCCGGTAGAGGGTCGAAGTGCCGGTCTCCACTACCATACGTGCGAGCATCTCCCGTGCGCGGGTGGGCTGAAATTCATCCAGGGTACAGAGCGGAGCGTACTCTTCGTAGAAACCCCGGTAGGCTTGGTCCCAATCAAGCTCAGGCCATGCATGCCGCACATACTCCCGCAGGGCTTTTCCGTGCTGGACCTCTTCGGGTTCCCAGGTCTTCTCCAGCCAGCCGACGATCTCTTCGTCACCTTCGTAGAAGGTCGCAAGATTTTTTTCATAGAGATCGGAAGTGATCTCCACGAAAGAGGCCATGGTGATCAGTTTTTTCAGAAACCGGTCTTCCGCGACGATCTCCCTTTTGATTGCCTCGTACTCGATCGCTTTGTAATCCCAACGTGCCATTTTTTCTCCTTCTTTCATTTTGAGAATTTTAACGTTTCTTTATCCTATGTTATGAACCTTAGGTTGCAATCCACTGGTAGATCATCACTCCCGAGAGCCCCAGCGTCACGGCGAAGGCGAGGAAGGAGAAGATCGCTTCGAAACGGCTGAGGATGTAG
>CAYUXG010000200.1:0-2370 GCA_964448735.1 uncultured Nitratifractor sp.
ACCGTCTCTTATACCCTTACGGCCGCCGACATCGGTATCGTGGCGGGCTCGGTGCTCTATGCGAAGACGATGCAGAAGTATAAAAAAGGGCACCATTGGCTTCCCCTCGATCCGTCACTTTATGAACCGATTCGTCAAGGAGTAGTCTTGCTCAAGCATGGAACGGACAACCCCGACGCCGCGGAGTTCTTTCGCTTCCTTTTAAGCGATGAGGCGGCAAAGATTTTTCAACGATACGGATACCTTCGTCCATGAACCGCCTCGAAGCCGCAGTCACTCGAATTCAGAGTCATGAAGCCGTCTCGAGTATCGATTTCATGATCGACGATCATCGGCTGAAGATGATCGGACTGGAGCTCCCCCAAGGATTGAAAGAGGGAGATCGGGTGGAGATCGGGGTCAAAGCGACCCATCTGCTCCTTTGCCGAAGTCTCCCCGAAGGTTTGACGATCTCCAATGTTCTCCCCGTCGTGATTCGAGAGATCGATCATGGCAGCATCCTTGCTTCTGTGCAGATGGATTTTCGCGGGAAGGTGATGGAGGCCATCCTTCCCGACGAGACGCTGAGAAAAGCCGCTATCTCCATAGGAGAGGAAGCCTTTGTCCTTTTCCAGGCCAGCGAACTCTCTATCCTGCGGATTCTTGGAGGCAAGGCATGAGCGAATTGGACTGGATGCCCTTTTGGCTCTCTTTCAAACTCGCCGCGATTACGACGCTACTGCTCTTTTGCGTCGCCTTGCCTCTGGCCTGGTGGCTCAGTCGGACCCGTTCGAAGAGCAAGCCGCTGCTTGAAGCGCTCTTTTCCCTGCCGATCGTGCTTCCTCCGTCGGTCCTGGGATTTTATATCCTCTGGGGGCTCTCGCCCAATTCACCTCTGGGGGCCTTTTTCCAGGAGCACTTCGACGTGCAGTTGGTTTTCAACTTTACGGGGCTGGTGATCGGAAGCTGCCTTTACTCCTTCCCTTTTATGCTTCAGCCGCTGCAAAACGGTTTCGAAAGCCTCAATCCCCGGGTCATCGAAGCAGCCTACATCGCCGGGAAAAGTCCCTGGCAGACACTCCGGCATGTCGCCCTGCCCGGGATCAAGCCTTCCCTCGTGAGCGCACTGGTCATCACGTTCGCCCATACGGTGGGTGAGTTCGGCGTCGTTTTGATGGTGGGGGGATCGATCCCCGACAAAACACGCGTCGCCTCGGTAGCCATCTATGAAATGGTCGAGACGATGGATTATCGCCACGCCCATATCTACAGTGCGATCCTTCTGCTGCTGAGCCTTGCCGTCCTTCTAAGCGTTTATCTCTACAACCGACGACAGAAGCGTCGCTTCGGAGTGCTCTGATGATCCGCATTCAAGTGGAAAAAGAGTTGTGGGGTGCGACGGGGAAGTTAAAGCTTCGAAGCGAGCTGGAGATCGAATCGGGTACTTTCGTCGCCATTTCCGGAGAGAGCGGCAGCGGAAAAACCACGCTTTTGCGTATCCTCGCCGGATTGGAAAAAGCTAAAGGCGTGATCGAAGTGGACGGGACGCGGTGGATGGATGAGAGCACCTTCCTCCCCCCACAAAAACGGAAGATCGGATTCGTCTTCCAAGATTATGCGCTTTTTGAGAATATGAGCGTCTTGGAGAATCTCCTCTTTGTAGCGAAGGATCGGCCCCTGGCGGAAAAACTCTTGGCATTGACCTCTCTGCGGGATCTCGCCGATCGTATGCCGGGTACGCTCAGCGGCGGGCAGAAGCAGCGTGTGGCTCTCTGCCGTGCCTTGATGCGACGTCCTGCCATCTTGCTCATGGACGAGCCGCTCTCGGCGCTCGACCCCGAAATGCGCCGCCATCTTCAGCAAGAGATTTTGCAGCTTCATCGGGAATTCGGCACGACTACGTTGATGGTCAGTCACGATCCCAGCGAAATCTACCGCCTGGCCGACCGGGTTCTTCGGATGCATCAGGGACGAATCGTCGACGACGGCACGCCCGTCGAAACCCTGCTTCAAACGGCCGGAAGCCAAAAGTTCTCTTTCCGGGGAGAGCTTTTGGATCTGGTGCGTAGAGATGTGATTCATGTGGCGATCGTGGCGATCGGACAGCAAATTGTGGAAGTGGTCATCGACCGTGCAGAAGCCCGGCGACTGAAGATCGGCGAGCGAGTCACCGTCAGTGCCAAAGCCTTCGCCCCGGCGCTTGACTCGACCCCGATTCGGGAAGAAATCAGCGGCTAAAACTTCAACTCTTCGTTCTTCACTCTTCGTTTTTCACTTTTTTGAAGCACGTGCTTCAAAAAATCATCCCGTCCACCGGAGAGCTCGCGGTAGCAAAGGGGCGTTTGGGGATGCGCCCGGCTTTGTAGCTCATCCGTCCGGCGAGTACGGCGT
>CAYUXG010000201.1:0-2368 GCA_964448735.1 uncultured Nitratifractor sp.
AAGATCCCCAAGAGAGATCCCGACTATGAAGCGAAGCTGGAGGCGGCGGAGCGGGAGTGCCTCGATCGCATCGCCGAGTCGATGAACCGGGCGATCGAAGCGACACCCGACTCCAAGGTCAAACTGGTGATCGAAAATACCGCGGGCCAGGGGAGCAACCTGGGGTACCGCTTCGAGCACCTGGCCTACCTCATCGAGCGGGTGGAGGAGAAGTCCCGGGTCGGCGTCTGCCTCGATACCTGCCATACCTTCACCGCCGGCTACGATTTGCGTACCGCGGAGGCTTATGCGGAGACGATGAGCGCTTTCGACGAGATCGTCGGCTTCGACTATCTGGAGGGGATGCACATCAACGACTCCAAACCGCCCTTGGGATCGAGGGTGGACCGGCACCACTCTCTGGGGATGGGAGAGATCGGCTGGGAAGCCTTTCGCCTCATCATGAACGATCCTCGGATGGACGATATCCCGTTGATTCTCGAGACGATCGACGAGTCGATTTGGCCGGAGGAGATTCGGGCGCTCTATGCATTGCAGGAATCGAAATAGCCGATAAATTCATCACAAAAAAAGGAGAGGAAAAATGATGAGAAGATGGATAATCAAAACTTGGGTCGGGGCTTTGCTAATTCTGGGATTGGCCGGATGCGGCGGAAGCGTCGGCAATCCCGACAATCCCCCGGCAGTCGACGGCAAGGTAGTCGTCGATTTTCCGGCCGATACGCTGAAGCAGAGGCTCCTCGAAGAGAAGACTCCCGGGGTGGATGAAAACACGACGGTTTTTGGCTATACCGCCTATCGAATCGAATACGACACGACCGATGAGAAGGGCCAAGGCGTCCGGGCATCGGGTCTGATGGTGGTCCCCAGCGATACCGGCGTCGATGCCGCGACGCAAGCCAAGCTTGAGCAGATGCGCCGCGTGGGTCTTTCGGTGGTGGAGGATGCCCACGGTACGATCTTCGCCGATCGGGAAGCGCCTACGGTCGTGGCGGAGGCGACGATGGAGCCGGAGGGTTCGCCCATTTTGCTGAGCGCCCTGGGGGGCTTCGTGACGCTGCAGCCGGACTATATCGGATTCGGCGCGTCGGCGGGGCACGTGCATCCCTATCTGCTGGATCACCCCTCGGCACAATCGATGATCGATTTTGTCCGGGCAGCCAAAAGTTTCGCGCAAAAGAACGGGATTCCTCTTAACGGTCAACTCTATCTGACCGGATATAGCGAAGGGGGCTACGTGGCGATGGCGGCGCTCAAAGCGATCGAAGCCGGAGAGGATCCCGGCTTGACGACGGTAGCGGCCGCTCCGATGGCCGGACCCTACATGATGGATCGGATGGCCCAAGGGGTGCTTTCTCAGCCCCAGTTGCCGATCCCTTCTTTTATCGCCGACGTGGCGTACAGCTATTCCCTGGCATACGGACACGAGCTCAATGAAACGATCCAAGAGCCTTGGGCATCGGATCTGCCGGGCCTTTTCGACGGTAGTCTGAGCCGGGAAGAGATCGATGCCCAGCTGCCCCATGCGACGACGGGATCGGGCGGGCTTTTTACCGTGGAAGCGGTCAACGGCGTACTGAAAGATCCAAACTATTGGCTCTCTCAGGCACTTTTGGCCAACAGCACGGCCTACTGGGCACCGAAAACACCGATCTATCTGGCGCAGTGTATGGGGGATGACGTGATTCCTTTTGCCATGTCGCAAGGGACGCAACAGGTGATGCAAAAGATGGGAGCGACTTCGGTGACGCTGATTCCCGTTGAAGCGGCGATCACGGGCGATGCTCATACCTCTTTGCGTCTGGGGCATGCGGAGTGTGCCGCATCGGCTTACGGCGTGACGGCCCATCTCTTTGCGAAGATTCGCAAATCGAGTGTCGGATATTAAGGAGGAGAGGATGAAAAAACTAATCGTCATTTCATTGACAGTCGCCGTTGCGTTGGAGGCGGGTGCATACAAGATCCCTGAGCAGTCGCTCGACGGTATGGCTCTCGGAGCGGCCCATATCGCCCATACGACCGGGGCGGATAGTGCCTATTACAACCCGGCCAATATGGCCTTTCTCGATCCGAATCTTCATTATCTGGAGGGTGGAATCACCGGAGTTTATCTGCCGAAGATCGATTTTGACGGCATGCAGTATCTCCCCGGCATCGGTGCGGTGAGCGCAAGCGCTTCGTCGGAGCACGAATGGGCGGCATTTCCTACGATGCACTATGTCCATACCGCCATGGGGAAGTGGCGCTGGGGCGTGAGCTTCACGGCTCCCGTGGGTTTGACGCGGCGATGGGATGCACCGGCACAAAAACTCTTTGCCCAGCATTTCGAACTCCTCACGGCCGAGCTCAATCCCTCGCTCTCCTACCG
>CAYUXG010000202.1:0-2367 GCA_964448735.1 uncultured Nitratifractor sp.
ATGGCACGAGC
Source organism: uncultured Nitratifractor sp. (assembly GCA_964448735.1). Taxonomy (GTDB): domain Bacteria; phylum Campylobacterota; class Campylobacteria; order Campylobacterales; family Sulfurovaceae; genus Nitratifractor. Next base: position 12 of record CAYUXG010000202.1, read on the forward strand.
ATTGGTACCTCTGGCCGAGGGATTCGAAGAGATCGAAGCGGTCAGCATCATCGACATCATGCGCAGAGGCGGCGTGGAAGTCCAGAGCGCCTATCTGCCCGGAGAGTTCGCCACCGATCTGGTGACGGGGGCCAACGGCATCACGATCCAGGCGGACGTGCCTCTGGCGACGGTTACGGCGGAGGAGTACGATGCCATCGTCCTGCCCGGCGGATGGGGCGGGACCAACCGTCTGGCGGAGGATCCCACGGCTCAGCGCCTCCTCAAGGAGTTCGCCGCCGAAGGGAAGTGGGTCGCCGCCGTGTGCGCCGCACCCTACGCCCTGCATGTGGCGGGCGTGCTGAGCAAGCGCTACACCTGCTATCCCAGCGTCGAAGAGCAGATCCGTCCCGAGGATCGCGTCGCCGACGAAAAAGTCGTGGTCGACGGCAAGGTGATCACGTCTCAGGGACCCGGTACGGCGATCTGCTTCGCTCTGGAGCTGGTACGCCGGCTCGTGGGCCAGGAGAGTTACGAGACGGTTCGCAGCGGCACTCTCGCGACCTTCTGTTGACGGGGCCGCTTTTTGTCCCGTTTTTTGAAAGCCCGGCGGGAGATCTCCCCCTTTTATGTCATGGAGCTGGTGCGCCGGGCCCAGTGCTATGAAGATACGATCCATTTCGAAGTAGGCCAGCCCGATCTGCCTCCTCCCCCGGGCGTACGCCGTGCCCTGGTGGAAGCGGCTTCCGAGGCGGCCTCCTACGCCTATACCGAGAGTAGGGGGCTTTTGGCCCTTCGCAAGAAGATTGCGGCACATTACCTGCAGGAGTACGGAGTGGAGATTTCCGCCGATCGCATCCTGATCACCCCGGGCACGAGCCTCGCTTTTATGGTGGCGTACGAGCTGCTGCTGGGGCCGGGAGATCGGCTGGGAATGAGCGATCCCTCCTATCCCTGCTACAAAAACTTCGCCGCCATGGTCGATGCGCAAGCCGTGGCGTTACCGGCGGGAGCGGAGCGCTCCTATCGCCTGGGGCCGGAGGATCTGAGAGGCCGACGCCTGGATGCGCTGCACATCTCCTCCCCCTCCAATCCTACGGGAGTCCTCTACGATGCCGATTCGCTCTCTTCGCTGGCCGCGTTTTGCCGAGAGGAGGGCATCGCACTGATCTCCGACGAGCTCTATCACGGCTTGGTGTACGAGGGGAGGGCCCACAGTGCGCTGGAGTTCGATCCGGATGCGATCGTCATCAACGGCTTTTCCAAATACTTTTGCATGCCCGGATTGCGGCTCGGCTGGATGGTGCTGCCCGAAGCGCTGGTACGCCCGGCGGAGCTCATCGCCCAAAACCTCTACATCAGCGCCCCGACCCTGAGTCAGTTTGCGGCATTGGAGGCTTTCGACTACGAGTATCTCGCGCAGGTACGCCGAGAGTTTCGCCGCCGCAGAGATTGGCTGCGGAGCGAACTCGAAGAGATCTTCACCCTCGATGCCCGTGCCGAGGGGGCCTTTTACCTCTGGTGCGACATCTCCCGCTGGAGCGACGATGCCGCAGCCTTCAGCGACGAACTGCTCGAAGCGATCCACATCGCCGTCACCCCCGGTATCGATTTCGGCACCCACGATACGCAGCGATACCTTCGCTTCGCGTACACTCGAAAGATCGAGGAGATGGAGGAGGGGATCCGGCGGCTCAAAGCGTATTTGAAAGAACGGAGCTAAGCCTTCGGCTTCGTGAAACTTCTTTAGTTTCTCCTTGACGAAAAATATAATAGACAATATAATAGACAATAAAAGAGGAGAGAAAAATGTATAAAACTGTCAAACCTACAACATTTACTCTTCCATTGGATCTCCTGAAAGATTTGGAGATGGTGGCCAATGAGATGGGAAAGAAAAAAACGGCCATTGTGACCGAAGCACTGGAGATGTATATGGATATGTACGATCTCAAACAGGCGGAGAAGCGCCTCATGGAGCCGGATATCCCTGCCGATCAATTTTTCGAGTCTCTTAAGGCATAACGTTTGTATCGGCTCGCTTTCAAGCCCAGCGTCAAAAAAGATTTTCGACATATTTCGAAGGCCGATATCCATTTTATCCGAGAGTCCCTGGAGACTTTCGTCTCCAACTTCAGCCATGATTATGAACAGGAACTTCTAAAAACCGGCAAGATCAAAAAACTCCAGGGAGAGACCCAGATTCTCTATCGACTGAGGCTTCGAAGGTATCGGGTGATTTATCAAAAAAAGAATGATCTTTTGATCATTCTCGTACTTTCGGTGAAATCTCGGGAAGGTTCTTATCGGAAATAAAGCCGGGTTATTTGTTGATTTCCCGGCTCTTTTGGGCCACGGCTTCGGCGCTCTGCTCGGA
>CAYUXG010000203.1:0-2337 GCA_964448735.1 uncultured Nitratifractor sp.
GGGTCAAGCGGGCGGCGATCTTTGATCAGTTTCCCCACACGGAGCATGTGGAGTGTGGGGTTTTTTTGGAACGTTTATCCTAGAAATACTTGAGAGATGATCGAAAGATACAAATAGATTGAAAGAATCCTTATGAACCCATCCACCGACTCTTGGCTGCTGCCGCTCAATGTAAGTAACGACTTCGTCTTCAACCCCTCTCCGCGGGATTTTAGCGTCGAGGAGATCCCTCTGTACGATTTCAGCGGGGAGGGGGAGCATCTGATCGTGAAGGTGCGCAAGAAAAACCTCTCCACCTGGGAATTGACCGATCTGCTGAGCAATCATCTTGGGATTCCGAGGCGGCAGATCGGGTATGCGGGGCTGAAGGACAAGCATGCTTTGACGACGCAGTATCTCTCCCTTCCGGCGAGCTGCGAAGAGAGACTCGAAGCCTTCGCCCACGACGGGGTGACGATCCTGGAGCGCACGCGCCATGCCAATCGGCTGCGCATCGGGCACCTCAAAGGCAATCGCTTTCGACTGCGCTTCAAAAAGGTCCTCGGCGTGCAGAAGGAGAAGATCGATCGGGTGACGGAGTGGATCGAATCCTATGGGATGCCCAACTACTTCGGCCTTCAGCGCTTCGGCGTCGAGGGGAACAATTGGCAAGAGGGGCAGCAGATCGTGCAGGGCAAGCTGCGGATGCGGGATCGGAAAATGCGCGAATTTCTCGTCGGCAGTTATCAGAGCAAACTCTTCAACGATTGGCTGAGCCGGCGCATTCGGATCTCCCGTCTACTCGAAGAGTTTTCTGCGGCGGAGACGGAGCGCCTGGAGAGCCTGGAAGAAGGAGCGTTGGCCGGCACGAAAGAACAGTCGCATTTTTTCAAGATCCTCTGCGGGGACGTGATGATGCACTACCCCTACGGGCGGATCTTTTACGCCGAGGACCTATCTTCCGAGGCTGAGAAATTCGCCGCCGCAGATCGGGCGCCGACGGGGCTCTTGCCCGGACGCAAGGTCAAGCGGGCTTTGGCTCCGGCGCGAGCCGTCGAAGCGGAATACGACGACGAGGCGATCCGGGAAACGGGTAGCCGTCGCTACGCCTGGGTCTTTCCCTCCGACATCCATCGCCGCTACGTCCCCGAAAAAGCGCATTACGAACTGAGCTTTACCCTCCCCAAAGGGAGTTATGCCACGGTCCTGGTGGCGATGCTCAAAGGAAAATTCTCTTGAAGATGGGTTGAGAAGTGATGAGGAAAAAAAGAGGCCTTCTTGACTACGATTCACTCAGCGGTGCGGTCGACTCCTCTTTGGCTTCCAGGTCTTTGACCCAGATCTCTCCTTTGGCGTATTCATCCTCCCCGACGACTCCGCAGTAACGGGCAAGCGAGCGGTCGGCACCCTTGAGGTGGGCCTTGAGTCCTTTGGGGGCATATTCTACGACGACCCGTTCTCCTTCGCGGCGGCGGGCGCGGGCGAAGCGAAGCAGGGAGGGCAGGGCCTCGGAGAGCATGGTTCCGAGGTACCAACCCTCCCGTGCAGGCTCGGGCATGCATACCAACTCCATGATCCGCTCGATGCCGATGGCGAAGCCGATGCCCGGCGTGGGCTTGCCGCCGAGGAACTCCACCAGGCGGTCGTAGCGTCCACCGCCGGCGATGGCGCTTTGGGCCCCGATCTCGTCGCTGACGAATTCAAAGGCCGTGCCGCTGTAGTAGTCCAGACCCCGTACGAGATTGGGATCGACTTCGTAGGCGATGCCCGCATCGTCGAGCAGGCTCTTGAGGCGCTCGAAGTCGGCATTGCAGCTTTCGCAGAGATGGTGCGTGATGCGGGGAGCCTCCTTCAGCAGCTCTTGGCACGACTCGTTTTTGCAATCGAGCACCCGGATGGGATTGGTGGCGATGCGACGGCGGCAGTCTTCGCACAGTCCGTCCTCGATGTCGTGCAGATGGGAGACGAGACGCTCTCGGTAGGGAGGCATGCACTTGGAGCAGCCCAGGGAGTTGAGCAGGACCTTGTAACGGATGCCCAAAGCGTCGAAGATCTCCGAGAGCATCACGATGAGGGTGAAATCCTCCTCCACCGAAGCTTCGCCGAAGCTTTCGACGCCGAATTGGTGGAATTGGCGCAGGCGCCCTTTTTGGGGACGCTCGTAGCGGAACATGGGGCCGAAGTAGAAGAAGCGGCTTTTGAGCCCCTGCTGACGGTCGAGCTTGGCCTGGATGAAGGCGCGAACGACTCCGGCGGTCCCTTCGGGGCGGAGGCAGACGTCGTTGCCTCCCTTGTCGGTGAACTGATACATCTCTTTGCCCACGATGTCGGAGCTCTCTCCGACGGAGCGTTTGAAGA
>CAYUXG010000204.1:0-2336 GCA_964448735.1 uncultured Nitratifractor sp.
GGCATCGCCATCTTGATGTACCAGAAGAAGGGCGCGATGTAGGGAGCATAGCTTCCGATCGTCTTTTCCGGTCCTTCGTCTCCACCGGTTTTAGCCTGATTCTTCAAGGTCCCGATACCACCGACCAGCACGGGGTTTTTCCCCGCACCCTCACCGAACTCCCCGTGACACATGGCACAGTTGTTGGCGAAAACTTCAGCGCCCTTTTCGACGGTCATCTTCCCGGGAGGAAGACCTTTGCCATCGGGGCGCACATCGACATTCCAGCCAGCGATCTGCTCGGGTGTCGCAGTCTTTCCAAGGGGAAACTCCCCTTTTTTGAGCTTGACTACTTCCGTATTGCGGATGACGGCTCCGTCGATGTTGATCTTGGCTTTGCCTTTGATGACCGCTTTGTCATGATAGGGGTAGTGGTTGGGATCGGCAGGGGTGTAGCTGCCAGCCAGAGCCGCCGAAGCGCTCAGTGCCAACGCTCCCGTCACCAGAGTGAAATTACGCGCGACGGATTTGAACATTGTGCACCTCCCCGTTGGATTTGACTTCCCAGATTTGAATCGCGTTTCTGTGATAGATAAATTCCGTACCCTTGGCATCGAGAATCTCCTGTTCCGTCGGCTGGGTATAGCCGGTCTCATCCGTCGAACGACTTCCGATAAGGAGTGGTTTGCCGTCCCAGTCGAAGTAGTACTCAAAGCGAGTGATCATCTTCGGCAGCACTTCGCTGGTGATCTTGGCTTCGTGCCACGTCTTACCGCCGTCGAGGGTGACATCCACGTGACTGATCTTGCCCCGACCGCTCCAGGCGATACCGGCGATCTTCATCTTGCCGGGCTTGCGGCCTTTCCAGTCCCGCTCGGGGCAGGGAGAGGTGATGACCGAATCGGAGTCGAAGACCCAGTTGAACATCTTGGCGTGTCCATCGGGGAGCAACTCGGTGTATTTGGTGGTCTCTTCCCGGACCCACCAGGCTTTGTCGTCGAACTTGAGGCGGCGCAGCCATTTGGTCTGAATTACCCCTTCCCAGCCGGGCAGAAGAAGACGTACGGGATAACCATTTTCGGGACGCAGGGCTTCGCCGTTCATGGCATAAACCAGCATCGCATCATCAAGCACCTTTTCGATGGGTACGGAGCGTCCCACACCCGCGGGATCGGAGCCCTCGGAGAACATCCACTTCGCTTCGGGCTTGAGACCGATGTCTTCAAGAATGTTCTTGAGAAGCACACCGGTGTATTCGGAAGCCGAAAGCATTCCATGGGTGATCTGGAGCGAATCGAGACCGGGGCCTCTGGCTTCCATCGCACTGTTGGCAGGGCAGGAGAAGAAATACTTCCGTGTGACGCTGGGGTAACTCTTGAGGTCCTCCAGCGTCAGAATCACCGGCTTCTCCACCATGCCGTGGATCATCAAGCGCCACTCGACGGGGTTGATGTCCACGACACCGCCGTGGCAGCGGACGAAATGCAGACCATTGGGGACGATCGTCCCCTCCAGGTCTTGCCAAGGCGTGAAGCTAACGGAGGCTTTCTGATCCGCCGTCAGCCAGGGGACAATCCGTCGAACCACGTTGGATTCGAACTTGGAAGGCATTCCGTAGGGATAGGAGTTGACATCCCTACCCCAGGCTTTTCCCCATTTGGGGATATTGGGGGGAAGGTTGGCGGGATCGACTTTGCACTCTTCGGCGCTGAGCTTCGTCGTCCCGAAACCGGCTGCCGCCGCAGCAGCACCTACGGAAAAGGCAACTCCGCGCTTGAGAAAATCTCTACGCTCCTCTTTGGGTATCTCTTCCAGCTGCTTCGCGACCTCCTGGATCATCTCGGCAGTGGTGGGAGAATGGACCTGTTGGTCCTTATCATTCATCATCGAACATCTCCTTTCACATTGGGTCATTTGACAAAGAGTCATAGGTATTGTAGCCTGATATTACTTATTTTAATATAAAGCAAATATTTTTTTCTATGCACTTGCAGGCTTGTTACTTATCGAAACAGAATAATGATAAATAATAGATGTCATTATTTTCGACATCAATAATAAATTAGATTGATTTAATGGATTCAGAAGGAGAAGTAATATTTATCGTTCGTTGGGAGTCGGGATAGGGAAGAGCTCTATCCCTCGATTGAGAAGGCCTGAGTGGCCATTCAACGTCAGCGGTTGAGAACCTCTTTGACCGCTTTGCCGATGTCGGCGGGAGAGACGACGACCTTTACACCTGCGGCTTCGAGGGCGGCCATCTTCTCGGCTGCCGTGCCGCTACCGCCGCTGATGATGGCTCCGGCATGGCCCATGCGCTTGCCTTTGGGCGCCGTTTGTCCGGCGATGAAGGCGAC
>CAYUXG010000205.1:0-2303 GCA_964448735.1 uncultured Nitratifractor sp.
CTACCCTCTCCTCTCTCGTCACTCCCATTACTCTGATGCTCCATGAAACATTTCCTACAAAATTTCTCCTAATTTTTCCCATCCATTAACTATGACGATGAAATTCCTGCTATAGTAATCAAAAAAATTCAAGGAGTAGACCATGGCACTTTATGATCGTGACTACGCTCGCAACAGTACCATCGAGACCGAAGCTTACGGTGCTCAGGAGAGTTCCCGTGTAGATTTTATGAAAAAGACCTATCAGCTTCTGGCTGCCAGTATGCTTGCTGCGGCGGCCGGCGCCTATGCCACCATGCCTTTTGCAGCGGAGATTCTGCGCTTTCAGTGGGTAATTTTTGGAGCGGAGCTTCTGGTCCTCTTCTTTGGGCTGGGCCTCTCCCGGGGAAAACCGGGCTTGAACCTCTTCATGCTCTTTCTCTTTACCTTTCTGACGGGAGTCTCTCTCGTGCCCCTCTTTGCGATGCTCATCGGTGCAGGTAAAGGCGCAGTGATTGGCAATGCCTTTTTGATGACGGCCGTGCTTTTCGGAGCGCTGAGCATCTTCGCCATCAATAGCAAAAGTGATTTCTCCAGCTGGGGAAAACCTCTCTTCATCACTCTGATCGTCGTAATCATCGCCTCACTGGTGAATGTCTTTTTGCTTCACAGCCCCATGATGAGTGTTCTCATCAGCGCCGGAGTCATTCTGCTTTTCGGGATCTTCACAATCTACGATACCCAGAACATCGCCAATGGCGCCTACGATTCCCCCGTGGATGCGGCGGTAAGTCTCTACATCGATTTCCTGAACATTTTCACCGCACTCCTGCAACTCCTGGGAATCTTCGGAAACGATGAGTAACAGGGAGGATTCCGTACGCCTTCAACGTCTCATCGACGCCAACCTCAATCGCCTCAAGGAGGGGTTGAGAGTCCTGGAGGATGTCCAGCGCTATCTCTACGATCATGCCGAGTATGCAGGACGCTTCAAGAATCTTCGCCACTCCCTCCAGCAGGCCTACGATCCGGAGCGGCTTCGCTACCGCGACATTGTCAACGACGTCCTCAAAAAAAGTACCGCAAGTGAAATGCAACGCATAGAGCTGAGGGATTTGCTTATCGCCAATTTCTCCAGAAGCGAGGAGTCCTCCCGGGTACTGGAAGAGGCGTTCAAACTTTTGGATCCCGATCTCTCCGCCCTCTTCAAAGAGATACGTTACGAACTCTATGATCTGGAAAAAGCCGTCTTGGGTGAACCGGAAAAAAAGAGCAACTCAAACTCCAGATAATCCAACGGATACTCTCGCATCAATCGCTTCGTCTCCCGATAGCTCAAACGTGCTCGACCTCCGCTAACTCCACTCTTTTTGATATAAACAAAAATCTCCCGAGTGCTCTCGAAATGGAGTCGGTACTCGACTCTTTCCATCCTCCGCACATCATAATAGCGCTCGAAGATCCTACAAGCATCATCAAAATTTGGAATCGGGGAGTTCAGTTCTGCCGTACGGTGCAGTGTCCGGAACGTCCCCGCGGTAAAGAGAGCGTAATACCCCGGCGCCCTGATTCTCGAAAGCCCTTGCAACGTCCGATCAAGATCGGCACTCCACTGTAGAGCCGACGCGGAGAGAAGCAGATCCCACGATTCCGCAGAAAGCTCTTCAAGCAACACCGGATCCGAAAAATCTCCGAGACGGCAGCGAATCCGGCGATCCTTCGGGTGCCTTCTCAGCATCTCCTCCGAAAGGTCCATCCCGCAAAAATCCTCAAAGCCGATTTCTCTAGATCTCAGCTGGAGATAGAGTTCTCCCGCTCCACATCCCAGATCGAGGATCTTTGGATAGTCTCTCTTCTCGATCCAGGAAACCAGATACTCTGCCGCCTGCCGTTGAATGATATTGCTTTTGGTGTAGGAGGCGGCAAAACGATCGAACTCACGGACGGCTTTCATCGTAAAAAGACTTTTATCACTGGATTTTGGGTATAATCGCGTCCATTATATCCAAGTACCTGTTTGCCGGGGGCTTGAAAAAGAGGTTTTTTATGACATCGACTCTCATGATCGTGCAAATCATTCTTGCCATTTTGATCACCATCGCCATTCTTCTACAAAAGAGCGACAGTATCGGACTCGGAGCTTACAGCGGGAGCAACGAATCCCTCTTCGGCGCGAAAGGCCCCACCGGCTTTCTTGCCAAAGCCACCTTCACCCTGGCCCTGCTTTTTGTTCTCAATACTCTGGCACTGGGCTATTTCTACAATAAACAGAGCAATCACTCCGTCGTCGACACCCTCCCGGTGAAGAAAGCAACTCCGGTGCC
>CAYUXG010000206.1:0-2302 GCA_964448735.1 uncultured Nitratifractor sp.
TGGCCGGATCCTCGCTCTTTTCGGGCAGAAATTCCCGGCAAGAGGCCAACTCGCTCAGATGCTGCCGCAGCTGCTCCTCCTTCTCTTCCACGGCTCGCAGGGGCTCCCACTCGCCCCCGTCGAGGATCCGCACGAAAGCCGCCTCGATCCCCGGATAGCGCGCATCGAGCAGGCGCCGGTAGATCACCATCTGAAAATCGCTCATCTCTTCGAATTTGCCGCTGCGATTGGCATCCTGGATCGAGCCGGTTTTGTAATCGAGCAGCATCCGGCTCTGCTCCTTGCGGTCGATACGATCGACTCTCCCGGCGAAGGTAAGCCCCTCCAGCGTCCCTTCGACGATCTCTTCGACCTTCTCCACTTCCCAGCCCTGAGAAAAACGCTCGATCTCCCGCTTCGCGAAGGGCTCCAGGCTCTTGAGCCAGAGCGTGCGGTAGTAGTCGAGCTCCGGCGTCGGAGGAAGCATCCGCCGCATCTCCTCCCGCAGCCGATCCATCCACTCCTGCGGCGTCTCGGGGAGCCGGGGATTTTGATAGAGCCGGCGCAGCACTTCGTGCAGGATCGTCCCCTCCTGCACCCCTTCGCGCTCCTTCTCGCGCCACTTTTTGAGGTAGCGGTAGTAAAATTTCCGCCTGCACTCCAGCCAACTCTTGAGCATCGTCGGCGACCAGCGAAGGGCGAGGGGATCAAAGGCGACGGGCTCTTCGCGCGAAGCGTCGAGAGGGACGTAGGGAGCCGGATAGAAAAGCCGCCGGGGCGCTCCCCGCGTCCTGGCCTCCCCCAGCCCCAGCTCGTAGAGGAAGCGCGAGGGGAGCCGGTGCTCGGCCAGAGAGTAGAGCACGCTGACGCTCTGCGCCCCCTCCATCAGCCGGGCGTAGTAGTGCTTTTGCAGCGCTTCGCGGTCGCGGCGGGTGGGCAGCCCCGCATGCTGCCGCACGCTGCTGTTGAGGAAGCGGTCCTTGCCGCTGACGGCGGGGACGATCCCTTCGTTGAAATCGACGATCACCACCCCGTCAAACTCCATCCCCCGGGTCTCGAGCACCCCCATCACCGTCACTTTGCCTCCCCGCACGTCGTCGCGGCGCAGCTCCTCGAGCGCCTCGATCCAAAAACGCAGCCAGAGATCCCGGCGCAGCGCCCGATCGCCGAAAAGCCGCTCGAAGCGAAACGCCGTCTGCAAGATCCGCTCGCCGATCTCGTCGCGTTTGCCCAGGCTCGCCAGACGCTGCGGCAGCATCGATTCCTCCAATCCCAGGAGTTCGAGCATTTCGAAAAACCCCTGCAGATCGACCTTTTGCGACGCGGAGAGTGCCCTCAGCTTCTCCCGCTCGACCCCCGCCGCCTCCAGCGCTTCGAGCTCCCGCTCTTCACCCCCGCGCCAATACTCCTCCAGCCGACGCAGCACGAAGCAGGCGGGCTCGGCGCAGATGCCAAAGCCCATGGCGAAGTTGAGATTGCCCAGACGGTCGTATCGCCGGTAGATCTCCTGCACCCTCTCGTCCGGCAGGATCAGGGCGATGCGCTCCGGCGCGATGCCCGCCTCCACCATCTCCCCGATCTCCTCCATCGCCGCGGCCACCTGATCGTAGCGCTCCTGCACCGCCCGCACCCGCGCGTCGATCCGCAGCTTGCGGGGGCGAAACTCCAGCAGCTCCCCCGCCGAGAGATCCAGCAGGATCTCCCCCTCCTCTTCGGGAAGCTCGACCCCCGTCTCCCGCAGACGCTCCAGGACTTTGCGATTGAAGCGCGTGCTCCGCAGGCGGATGCGAAGCTCCTTTTCCCGGGCGATGCGCTGCATCAGCTCCAGCTCGAAACGGCTCGGGATCCCCTCCAATCGCACCTCCGCCCGCTCGAAGCTCGCCAGAAAACCCCGGTTGAGCTCGTAGCTCTCCGGCAAAAACATCCGATCGCTGAAGCCCTCTCGCTCCAGGATTTCGCGATAATTCTCCCGCAGACGCTCCAGCACCTCCAGATGCTCCCCAAACTCCGCATAGGCATCCGCCTCCGCCAGACGCTCCGGCGAAACCTTCTCCGCCGCCGTCTCTTCGAAAAAGCGGAAAAAATCGTCGCTTCGGGTAAAGAAACGCAGCAGCTCCCGCCGGGTGCGAAGCTTTTCAAACTCCCGAAAATCCGCCGCTTCGCGCAGATAAAAGACCCGCTGCAGCGCATCCACCATCCGCTTGCCCGGCACCGAAGCCGCCCGACGCTCGAACTCGTCCATCCGCAGCATCCGGGGCATCAAGCCATCTCTCCCCCGGTATCGCTTGCGCTCTTCCCGAATGGCTCGCGCCCCTGCAAAGAC
>CAYUXG010000207.1:0-2295 GCA_964448735.1 uncultured Nitratifractor sp.
ATGGCGATCAAGCAGATCGACAAGACCTTCGGCAAAGGGACGCTCATGCGTCTGGGAGACAAGGAGATCGAACCGATCGCCTCCATCAGCACCGGTTCGCTGGGGCTGGATATGGCGCTGGGAATCGGCGGGATTCCCCAGGGGCGGATCGTGGAGATCTACGGGCCCGAATCTTCGGGAAAGACCACGCTGGCGCTGCAGACCATCGCATCGGCGCAAAAAGAGGGCAAAGTTTGCGCTTTCATCGATGCGGAGCATGCTCTGGACGTACTCTACGCCAAAAATCTCGGCGTGGATATCGACAACCTGCTGGTGAGCCAGCCCGATTTCGGAGAGCAGGCGTTGGATATCCTCGAGACCGTCGCCCGCAGCGGAGCGGTGGATCTGGTGGTCGTGGACTCGGTGGCGGCGCTGACGCCCAAGAACGAGATCGAAGGGGACATGGGTGACCAGCACGTGGGGCTCCAGGCGCGGCTCATGAGCCAGGCGCTGCGCAAACTCACCGGCGTGCTGCACAAGATGAACACCACCGTCATCTTCATCAATCAGATCCGCATGAAGATCGGCACCATGGGCTACGGCTCCCCCGAGACGACCACGGGAGGAAACGCACTGAAATTCTACGCCTCGGTACGCATCGACGTGCGCCGGATCGCCACGCTCAAGCAGGGTGAATCCCAGATCGGCAACCGGGTCAAAGCGAAGGTGGTGAAGAACAAAGTCGCACCCCCTTTCCGCCAGGCGGAGTTCGACATCATGTTCGGCGAAGGGATCAGCCAGGAGGGGGAGATCATCGACTACGGCGTCAAGCTCGACATCGTGGACAAATCAGGCGCCTGGTTCAGCTACGGTCCCCGCAAACTGGGTCAGGGCAAGGAGAATGCCAAACAGACCCTCAAAGAGGATCCCGAACTCCGTGCCGAGATCGAAGGAAAGATCAAAGAGGCATTGGGCTTCGGCGAAGAGCTGGATATGGACGAGAAGGAGATCGCCGCCGCTTCGGAGGAGTGATTCCTCTCCTCTCGTCCTCTGCTGCCTCTACTCCTTTTTCTCTTCTTCCCAAGCTCGCCTAATCGTTCATAGGATAAAATAGTCTCCGTAATCCAATCATCAAAGGAAAAGAATGATCTATATCGAAGATATCGTAGCGGATGAGGTATTGGACAGCCGGGGTAATCCCACGGTACGTGCCCGGGTAAGCCTGAGCGACGGTACGGTGGCGGATGCGATCGTCCCCAGCGGTGCGAGTACGGGCAAGCGCGAAGCCCTGGAACTTCGTGACGGGGATCCCCAGCGCTTTCTGGGCAAAGGAGTGTTGACGGCATGTGAAAACGTCAACAGCCAGATTGCCGAAGCGCTGGTGGGGATCAGCCCCTTCAACCAGGCGGAAGTGGATCTGATCATGAAGGAGCTCGACGGCACCGACAACTACTCCAACCTGGGGGCCAATGCGGTTCTGGGGGTCTCCATGGCGGTGGCCCGCGCTGCGGCGCAATCGCTCAAGATGCCCCTCTACCGCTATCTCGGCGGTGCCAATGCCGTGGTCATGCCTACGCCCATGCTTAACATCATCAACGGCGGAGAGCATGCGGATAACGACGTGGATTTTCAGGAGTATATGATCATGCCCACGGGCTTCGAGAGCTTCTCCGAAGGGCTTCGCGCCAGCAGCGAGATTTACCATACCCTCAAGAAGATCCTCCACGAGATGGGCCACAGCACCTCTCTGGGCGACGAGGGGGGCTTCGCTCCGAATCTGAGCAACAACGAAGAGCCGATTCAGGTGATCATGCAGGCGATCGAAAAGGCGGGCTACAAGCCCGGCGAAGATGTCGTCATCGCACTGGACATCGCTTCGAGCGAACTGGTCGCCGAGTCGGGGAAATATCTGCTCAAGTCGGAGAACCGGGAGCTCAGCAGCAGTGAAATGATCGATTATTACGAAGATCTGCTCTCCAAATACCCCATCGTCTCCATCGAAGACGGTCTGAGCGAAGATGACTGGGAAGGATGGAAAGAGATGACCGAGCGTCTCGGCGACAAGATCCAGCTCGTCGGCGACGACCTCTTCGTCACCAACGCCAACATTCTGGCGGAGGGAATCGAAAAGGGAGTGGCCAACTCCATCCTCATCAAACCCAACCAGATCGGCTCGGTTTCCGAGACGATGCTGACGGTTCGGCTGGCCCAGCGTCATGGATACAGATGCGTCATGAGCCACCGCTCCGGAGAGAGCGAGGATGCCTTCATCGCCGATTTCGCCGTGGCGCTCAACACCGGGGAGATCAAGACCGG
>CAYUXG010000208.1:0-2290 GCA_964448735.1 uncultured Nitratifractor sp.
AGTGGCGGAGACGGAGGGATTCGAACCCTCGGTACCCGTTAAGGTACGCACCCTTAGCAGGGGTGTGGTTTCAGCCAGCTCACCCACGTCTCCGTTTGCGGAGTGGCATTATAGACGATAGAAGTTGAATCGAAGCTGAAAAAGAGGCTGAGTGCGGTTGAAGGGGGAGGAAAAATTGGCTACAATCCCCTCATCACACTTCGAGGAGAGACCATGTTTCAAAAACTCGCGCCTCTGATCATCCTGGCGCTCTTTGCCGTCGGGACCTATTTCATCGTGCAGGGACTCGAGCATGCTTCCGAGCTGGCTCATCCCAAAACCACCCATCAAGGAGAGAAATAATGTTTGGCAGAGAAAAACTCAAAACCTACGACCTAAGCCCAGAAGAGCTGCAGAAGCTCCAGTACGCCCTGGTCAAGACCGATAAAGGGACCATCAAGCTCAAACTCTACCCCGAGAAGGCCCCCAATACCGTGGCCAACTTCGCCCATCTCGCCAACAGTGGCTTCTACAATGGGCTGAAGTTTCACCGGGTGATCCCCGGCTTCATGGCCCAGGGAGGATGCCCCCACTCCAAGGACAACCCTGCCCTCGCCGGCACCGGCGGGCCGGGCTGGCGCATTCCTTGCGAAACCGACAACGGCGTCAAGCACCGCCGCGGCGTGATCTCCATGGCCCATGCGGGCAAAGATACGGGAGGAAGCCAGTTTTTCATCACCTTCGTCGATACGCCTCACCTCGACGGCGTGCATACGGTCTTTGGCGGGATCGAGCCGGAGGATGAGGAGAGTTATCGGGTCCTCGACAGCATCGGCCAGAATGACGAGATCGAATCGATCGAAGTGGTCGAAAGCACCGACTGACCCTCTCCTATAACAAGCCGGAGCCTTCGGCCTCCTTCACGGAGCGCCGGATCGCTGCGCGTTGATCGGCCTTTTCTTTTTTCTCCAACTTTTCCCCCTCTTTCTTTTTAGAACGTTTTTTGCCGCCCTTCCCCAAGACTTCGACCAGCACCTCGGCGACACCATGACGATCCAGGCCGATGCGGCGGGCGGCTTCGTCGCTCAGGTCGATGACCCGTCCCCGCACAAAAGGCCCCCGGTCGTTGATGCGCACGACGACGCTCTTTTGGGTCGAGAGGAGCGTGACCCGGACTCTGGTGCCGAAGGGGAGCGTTTTGTGGGCGGCGGTGAGCTTGCTGTTGTCGAAGCGTTCTCCGGAGGCAGTTTGGCGGCCGTCCCATTCGGGGCCGTAGTGAGAAGCCAGACCGAAGAAGCGCTTGCTGACGGGGGCGTTGGGAGCGTGGCTGCAAGCGCCGGCGAAGAGGAGGATTAGCAAAAGCGGCAGAAAGAGCCGTCGGGAAGACATGGGCCGAGTCTCAGGTGTCGCCGGCGCTCTTGGACGGGATCGCGCTTTGCGCTTCGCGCTGCTGCTTGACCTCCAGGATCGCCTCTTTGAGGGCCTGTTCGCTCTTTTGGAGTTCGGTGAGGGCTTTGGCGCGGGCGGCTTTGCCCTCCTCGGCGATCTGCATCGAGTCGCGCAGAGTGGCGATGAGGGTGGCGTTGGCCTTTTTGATACTCTCGATATCGAAGATCCCCCGCTCCATCTGGCGGCGCACTTCGGCGTTGGCTTCGCGGAGCCCTTCGGCGTTGCGCTCGAGCAGTTCGTTCGTCAGGTCGGAAGCTTGCTTGATGGCGCCGGCGGCTTCGTGGGAGCGGAAGATCGTCACGGTCTGGGCCAGCTGATTGCGCCAGAGGGGGACGGTGTTGACGAGGGTGGAGCTGATCTTGCCGATGAGGGATTTGTCGTTCTCCTGAATCAGCCGGATGCTGGGGAGTGCCTGCATCGCCACCTGGCGCGAAAGACGCAGATCGTGCACCCGCCGCTCCAGGTCGTCGCGGAAGCCTCGGATTTCGCGCAGCTCCTGCACCGCCATCATCTCCCCTCCTTCGGCTTTTTTCTCGTATTCGGGGATGATCTGCTCGTCCAGTTCCTTGAGCTTGCGCTCTCCGGCTTCGATGTAGAGCTCGAGTTGGCGGAAATAGTCGAGATTGGCTTCGTAGAGCTTGTCTAGGGCGACCACGTCGGCGGTGAGCTGGGCCTTGTGGCGCTCCAGGTCGTTGGCGATCAGGTCGAGCTGGTCGCGGACCTCTTCGTAGCGCTGGATGAAGAGCGCCAGGGGCTGGGTCTTGCCAAGAAGCCTGTCCCACCAGCCAAGCTTCTTGTTGGGATCGAGGCTGTCGATATCGAAGCCCCGGATCGCGGCGACCATGCGGTTGAGGCTCTCTCC
>CAYUXG010000209.1:0-2269 GCA_964448735.1 uncultured Nitratifractor sp.
CTTGTCCAACAGGCGTAAACTCATGGAAGATCTCCAGACCCTCATCGATCGCGAAACTTCCGGAGAAGAAATATCATTGTTGTTTTTTATCGACCTCAATCGTTTCAAGCCGATCAACGATACGATGGGACACCATTACGGTGATCTGGTCCTGAAAAAAGTGGCTTCCATTCTCAAAGAGTTTGCCGACGACGAGCAGAAAGAAGTGTACCGCTACGGAGGAGACGAGTTTGTCCTGCTTGAGCGCTTTTGCTGTCGAACTTCCCATCGAGCTCGAGAGAGAGCTCGGAAATTGGCACAAAAAATCAATCTATCGCTGGAGAGTTCGATCCACGTGGGAGATCATCACTTCTCCATGAGCGCAAGCATCGGCATCACACTCATCACGGAAGAGACGAAAGATATCCAAGAGATCATCCGACGTGCCGACGTCGCCATGTATCAATCCAAGAAAGCGCAAACTCCCTATGAATTTTACAAAAACATCTTCGACGATGAGCAGAAAAAGCATTTTTATCTCCAACAAGATTTGAAGAACTCCGATTTTACCAAACAACTACGCCTTTATTACCAGCCTGTTTATCGTATATCCGATGATAAACTAATCGCTGCAGAGGCTTTGATCCGCTGGCAACACCCCACAAGAGGGCTACTCAAACCGGATCAATTCATTTCACTCACCATCGAAAGCGGTGAGATTTACCGCTTAGGATCATGGGTAAGAGAAGAGATATGCAAAGATCTCGCTGAAATAAGAAAAAGAGTATCCAACAATGATCAGTTCCCCCTGGAGTATATCTCTCTTAACATTGACGCTCACGAACTATGCAACAGAAACTTCGCCTCCGAAACCGCCGTACTGCTCGAGAACTATGCCATACCCGGAGAACGTCTCGTATACGAGTTGACTGAGAATTCTCTCATTCATAATTTTGAGGATTTTCAAATCGTTTCCAAACAATTACAAAAGCTCGGAATCCGCTGGTCCATCGATGATTTTGGCACCGGCTACTCCTCCCTCTCCTATTTGCAACGTCTTTCCCTCTCGTTTCTGAAGATCGACCGAAGTTTCATTCTCTCTCTGACGGAAGAGAAAGAGTCTTCCTTGTTAATCTCCCATATCGTCAAAATTGCACATCATCTAGGATACAGGGTCATCGGAGAAGGGGTCGAAACACTTTCGCAGTTGGAGAAACTTCGGCAAATCGATCCGAACCTCTACTGTCAAGGATATTTTTTCCATCCACCGATGCCCAAAGAGGAGTTTCTGGCGTATCTTCTCAAAGAGAAACGATAGGAGCCTCTTCCTCTTTCAGCGAACTTTCACAAATCTCCTGCTATAAAAATCAGATAAGTAATTATACTATTTCATAAGGAAACCAAATGAAAATTATTTCTGCCCTCACCTTCTTCCTTGTGTTCGCTACCTTCGGGATTGCCGCGGAAGCGCCGAAAGAGGAGAAGAATTTCCTTCAGGAGATGCGCACGCTCAGCGAAGCCCGGGGGACTCTCTGGAAAGCCTACAAGAGCTACATTCTTATCGGAATGAACAACCATTACAAAAATCCGAAAGAGAGCCTCAAAAATTCGGTGGAGGCTTTCGACAAAGCACTGATGGAGGTCAAAGCCTACGCTAATCGGAAGGATTTTCTGGAGACGGAGGGGATCCTGGAAGAGGCCGAAAATCATTGGAAGCAGCTCAAACCCCTCTTCCTGGCCCAACCCGACCCCAAAAAAATCCCCGAAATCGACAAACACTCCATGAAGATGATCGCCATCATCATCCACGCTCTGAACGCCATGGGCTCCGAGGAGGAGAACGACAATTGGCGTTACCTGGAGCGAGCCCAGATGGCGCAAAATACGGCCCAGCGCATGGCGACGCTCTATCTCGATCGAACCTGGGAGGCACTGAGTCCCGAGCGCTACGAAAAGATGATGAAGATTGCGACCGACAGTTACGAAGAATCCGTCGATCTGATCAAAAAGAGCAAATATGCCACCCCGGAGATCCAAAAGATCCTTCAAAGTGCCAATCGGGATTATCTCTTCTTCAAAATGATGGGTCACGGCAAAAACGGGATCTTCATCCCGACTCTCATTTACAAGAAGGCTTCCGATATGGATAGAAAAATGGGGGAATGTACGACGCTGATTATGAAGCAGATCGGGAGTTGAAAAAAGCCTCCCCATCCTTATCTATCCCTCTGCCAACTCTTTGGCCAGATATTTTCCGGTGTAGCTTCCCGTCTCTTCCCAATGTTCGGCC
>CAYUXG010000210.1:0-2260 GCA_964448735.1 uncultured Nitratifractor sp.
AGGCCGATGGCGAAGTTGATCGCCAGGAGGCCCATCCAGAAACGGGTGGTCTTTTTCCACCATTCATCCCCGGTCTTGACGTAGATCGTCTCCATGATGGCGACGAGAAAGGTCAATCCCAGGGTCAGCGGGACGAAAATCCAGTGGTAGAGCGCGGTCAGGGCGAATTGTGCCCTTGACCAGTCCACCAGCGAAGGGTCAATGGGATGCATGCTCTTCTCCTTGGGTGAGTTGTTGCAGGATGTAATCGCTGCGTTGACGGTCGTTGGAAAATTTCCTATGAAGAATGTCGGGAAAGAGAAGTTTGACGAGAGTGAAAATGATCAGAATTTTGACGGCCACCAGAAGCCAAAGCTTTTTGCCAAGCTTCATGGAACGCAAGCCGTCACGGTAAAACCGATAAACCCTCACATACCACTGCATCTTTGTCCTTCCGAAACTCTTCAAGGTGACGAGAGAATACTCCAAAAAGTTAAATGATTCGTCATTTTTCGGAAAAAATTTCCTTTTTTGTAAAAATCGAAGGAGAGCTTCGCGATAATGCAGGGATGAAAATCCTTGGATCTCTACTCATTCTCATCCTTTTGTCCTACGGAGCCTTTACCCTCTACCTCTACCTCCGTCAGCGCTCCATCCTCTACGAAACCTCCCATACCGCACCGAAATATCATGGATTTTATCTTGGAAAAGGCGACGAGAGAATCTGGGTCGAGGTGTTCCATCCGGGCAAAGCCGCCGCCCTGCTCTATTTCCCGGGAAATGCGGAAGCCTACTGGGAAGACCCGCAAGAGTTGGCGGCCGGCTTTCCCGAGATGACCCTCTATTTCCCCCACTATCGGGGCTACGGAGCCAGCAGTGGCAGCCCCTCCGAGCAGACGCTCAAATCCGACGCGCTGCGTCTGTACGATCATATCCGCTCCCGACATGCAAAGATCGTCGCTCTCGGGCGCAGCCTGGGCAGCGGCGTCGCCCTGCATCTGGCAAGCCGCCGGCCGCTTGCCGCACTGATCCTGGTCACTCCCTACGACAGTATCCTGGCCTTGGCCCGGGAGCGTTATGGGATCTTTCCCGTCTCTTGGATCCTCAAAGACCCCTATCGGAGCGATCTCGACGCGCCCCGGATCGCCGTGCCCACGCTCATCCTGCTGGCGCAAAAGGATCGGGTCGTTCCCCTCCGCCGAAGCGAAGCGTTGATCCGATCCTTTCGAAAGATCCGTCCCGAAGTTCGCATCCTCCCCGACGCCACCCACGGCGACATCGTCGAGCACCCCGCCTATCTGCCGACGATCCGAGATTTCCTCCACCGCGCAGGAGTCTGAATCTCCTATTCTCTCGCATCCGCCAGCGTCATAGCGAAAAGCACTTCCACGCCCGCATCCCTTAAAACCCGATAGGCTTCTGCCAAGGTACTGCCCGTGGTGACGATGTCGTCGATCAGCACCGCTTCGATCCCGCTCGGGCCCCGGTAACGGAAATCCCGCGGGTTTTCCAGGCGAAAACGAAGATTCTTGCCCGCGTAACTGATGCGATTTTGTGCACGAAGCGCACCCGGAAGCGGCGGGAGTAGCTCGTTGCGCACATGATGCACGAGCACGGCGGTATGGGAGTAGCCTCCCGAAGGACGGTCGTCGATCGCGATCAGATGCACGGGAGTCTCCAGCTCCCGGGCGAAATTCTCCAAAAGGTGTGCCAAATGCCTACGGGAGAAGTAGGAGTAGATCCGATGTCCCAAAGGCGTGTGCTTGGTCAACAAAAAAGGAGCGATGTTGCGGTATTTGAAGAGGCTGATCACCTCCAGAGTTCCCACTTTTCGCAGGGATACGGTGGGGCTCAAGAGCCGTTCGTGGCACTCGGAGCAGATCACCTGCACGGAAAGCTTTTGACAACTCACGCATCGCACCGACGTCTCCTTTGACTTTTTTCTGCGCTTTAGCTTCGCTTAATCATCTTTGGTTATAGTCCGCCAAATGATCTTTTGCAAAGGAACCAACATGATGCCATTTAGCGACGAAGATCTCTGCATCGCCGTCAAGAACTTCCTGCCTTCCATCGAAGCCTACGTCAAATCCCACGAGGGGACGATGGGGTTCCTCGGAGTCAAGGACGGCACCGCCTATGTGGAGCTCGGCGGTACCTGCAACGGCTGCTCCATGAGTACCATGACCACCAAGATGGTGATCCAGAAGAAACTGCGTGAATTGATCCATCCCGAGCTCAACGTCGAAAGCGTCTTCCCCGGCCAGCACGATCAGCTCCCCGA
>CAYUXG010000211.1:0-2256 GCA_964448735.1 uncultured Nitratifractor sp.
CCGTCGGTGTCGATGACGGCGATGACGCTGCCCACCGGCGCACTCTCGCCCTCTTTGATCTTGAGCTCTTTGACGACGCCCTCTTTGAAGCTTTGCACTTCCATGATGGCCTTGTCGCTTTCGACTTCGGCGATGACGTCACCCATTTTGACGTGATCTCCGGGCTTGACCTTCCAGCTAATGAGCTTGCCCTCCTCCATCGAGTCGGAGAGCTGGGGCATGACGATATTATAAGCCATTGTTTTTCCCCCATTCGACGATGTGTGCGGTGATCTTCTCGGGCGTAGGGATCGATGCCAACTCCAGGGTGCGATTGTACGGGATGGGTACATCCTCTCCCGCCAGACGCAAAGGCGCGGCATCCAGAGCATAAAAGAGCTTCTCGGCGGCATAGCTGACGATCTGCGCACCGTAACCCCCGGTGTAGTGGTCCTCTTCGACGACGACCAAGCGGCCGCTCTTTTTGATCGACGCTTCCAGCGTGGCGTGGTCGATGGGATTGAGGGACTGCAAATCGATCACTTCGCAGGAGATCCCAAGCTCTTTTTCGATCGTCGGCACCGCCGCCATGACGTCGTCGACCATCTTGAGGTAGCTGACGATCGTCAGATCCTTGCCCTCTTTGACGATGCGGGCTTTGAAAGGATCCAGGGGTGTATCGACATCCACCTCGCCTTTTTTGTTGTAGAGCAGTTCGTGCTCGATGAAAAGCACCGGATCGTCCATCAAGATCGCTTGCTTAAGAGCGTGGTAAGCGTAGTTGACGTCGCTAGCCGCCCAGACAATCAGCCCCGGCACGGCGCTGAGCATCTGCTCGTAGCTCTCGCTGTGCTGGGCGGCGAGCTGTTTGCTCACTCCTTGAGGAAAGCGCACGACCATCGGCAGCTTGATCTTGCCGTTACTCATGTAGTGAAGTTTGGAGGCGTGATTGATGATCTGATCGAAGGCCAGCAGGGAGAAGTTGGCCGTCATGATCTCGGCGATGGGACGAAGCCCGCCGATGGCCATCCCCACGGCATTGCCCACGATACTCAGCTCGGCGATGGGCGTGTCGATGCAGCGCGCCTCGCCGTACTTGGCCACCAGCCCTTCGCTGACACGGTAGCTTCCGCCGTAGCGTCCTACATCCTCACCCAGGATCACCACCTTTTCATCGACGGCCATACATTCATCGATGGCCCGGTTCAACGCTTCACGATACAACATCACTGCACTCCTTGCAAAAAACATGTTCAAACAACGCTCCGGCTTCGGGCTCGGGGCTCTGAGACGCAACCTCCACCGCCGCATCGACGGCGGCCTGAGCTTTTTTGCCCACTTCGTCGAAGTAGGCATCCTCCATGCCGTAGCGCTCCTTCAGATACTCTTTCATCCGCTCGATGGGATCTTTGGCTTTGCAGATCTGCATCTCCTGGGGGCTTCGGTAGGTGCCTGCGTCGCTCATGGAGTGCCCTTCGTAGCGGCAGGTAAAGGCTTCGATGAAGATGGGGCCGTGGCCCTTTTCGATATAGTCGCGCGCCTCGCTGACGGCTTCGTAGACCGCCACGGCATCCATGCCGTCGACCTCCATCGTCGGCATATAGGGCTCGGCCTTTTTGGCCTGCTCCAAAAAGGGCGCGACGCGAGTGATCTCGGTGCCGATGGCGTAACGGTTGTTTTCGCACAGAAACAGCACCGGCAGTTTCCACGCACTCGCGATATTGAGCGATTCGAAAAAGGCCCCACCGTTGGTCGCCCCGTCGCCGAAGACCGCCATGACGCCGTGACCGGCTTTTTCGAGCTTCCTGGCATAGGCGCATCCCACGGCATTGGGCAGATGCCCGCCGACGATCGCGTCGCCGCCGTAGAAGAAGTGGCTCGGATCGAAGAGGTGCATCGATCCGCCTTTACCGCCGCTGACTCCCGTGGCTTTGCCGAAGAGCTCCGCCATCACCGCCCGAGGCTCGATACCCCGGGCGATCGCCATGATGTGCTCCCGGTAGGTGGTAAAGACATCCCCGTGGTCAAAAGCCCGCATCGCCGCGACGCTCAGCGCTTCCTGTCCGATATCCAGATGCAAAAACCCGGAAATCTCTCCCGTCATATAATGCTCTTTGGCCGCATACTCGAAACGGCGCCCCAGTTCCATCAGATAGTAGATCTCTTCGGCGATACGCTTTTCCATCATGCTCCTCCGAATTCGTCGAGTGCTTCTTCCACCGGCGTCATATACATCAGCGCCGGACCTCCGTGCATCAGCACCGCCTGCATCGCCGC
>CAYUXG010000212.1:0-2232 GCA_964448735.1 uncultured Nitratifractor sp.
CCAGGAGCAGATTCCCGAAGAGCTCAAACCCATTGTCGAAGAGAAACTTCCCCCTCTGCCGAAAAAGAAAACCCCCCCTGCCAAACCGGCCCCATCCATCAAGCACGAAGCTGCGAAGAAACCTGCCATGAAAATCGAAGCTGCTCCAGCGAAGAAAAAGACGGAGGCTCCCAAAAAGAAAACAGCCTCGACAGCCACCAAAAAACAACCCGCCGCAAGCACAAAGCAAAAAAGCGCCAAAAAGCCGAGTGAACTCTTCAAGAAAACAAGTGCCGAAAAGAGAAGCTACTACATTCAAGTCGGCTCCTTCAAGCGTCCTCCGACCCAGAAGTTCCTCGACAAGATCAAAGCCAACGGCTACACTCCTATCATCGTCAAAACCGGCGAGATGATCAAAGTCCGCGTCGGTCCCTACCCCTCCTACGGCGAAGCGAAAGCCAAGCTGCCCGAAGTCAAATCGAAAATCGGCATCGCCGGTTTCGTGGTCAGGAAAAAGTGATGCTCAGAAGTTATCTCTTCGACCAGCTTACCCCCGTCGCCCTCTACGGTGAAATCAAAAAACTCTTTCCCGACGAAGTGACCATGCTTTTCGAGAGTGTCGTCACTTCGGAAGAAGGAAACTTCAGCTTCATCACCGTCGGTGCCAAAGAGCGGCTGATTTACCAGGGTCGCCAGACCCTCTATCTCGACCAGGAAGGAAAACGTCATTCCCTAGATGAAGACCCTTTCGACTTTCTGAAGGCTTACTACGCCAAGATCGACCGGGAAAAATATCTGGAAATTGCCAAAGAGGCAGGGTTCTCCTTCGTCGACGGATTTATCGGTTTCATCGCCTACGATATGGTCAAAGTCTTCGAACCGACGCTTCGAAAATGGATGGATCCCCTCGAAGACCCGCTCAAGACTCCCGATTTGGATCTGATCCGCCCCAAGCTCATCGTCGGCTTCTCCCACAAAAGCAGTGAACTGACCCTCCTCGATCCCGACGGCGCCAATCCCGAGATCCTCGAAGCCGTCGCCGCCCTGCTCCCCAAACCCCATCAGCCTCTGGCCTTCCAGCCTGCATGTCTGGAGGGAGAGGGGAGCTTCTCCATCCAGCCGGAGCGTTTCATGGAGATCGTCGAGGAGGCCAAAGAACATATCCGCGCCGGAGACGTCTTTCAGATGCTCCCTTCCAACCGCTATACCCAGAAGGGGCACGTCGATCCGCTGAGTTTCTACCGGGTGCTGCGTGCGAAAAACCCCTCCCCCTACCTTTTCCTTCTGGATTACGAAGATTTCTCCATCTGCGGCTCCTCTCCGGAAGTGATGGTACGCCTCACCCGAGGCGAAATTCTCCTGCGCCCCATCGCAGGCACCCGCAAACGGGGAGCTACACCCCAGCGGGATTACGAACTGGAGCAGGAGATGCTCTCCGATCCCAAAGAGTGCGCCGAGCACCTGATGCTGGTGGACTTGGGACGCAACGACGTGGGACGGGTAGCCCAAACGGGCACCGTCAAAGTCCCGGAGATGATGCGAGTGGAGAAATACTCCCACGTCATGCACATGGTCAGCGACGTGATCGCCCGGATCGACGAGGGAAAAGATATGTTCGATCTCTTCCGGGCCACCTTTACCGCCGGAACGATGACCGGTGCGCCGAAGATCAAGGCGATGGAGCTCATCGCCCGTTTCGAAGGCCTCAAGCGGGGATTCTACAGCGGTAGCGTAGGCTATTTTTCCTTCACCGGCGACATGGACTCCGCCATCGCCATTCGCACGGCCCTGATCAAGCCCGACTTCATCGTGCTCCAGGCCGGGGCCGGAGTCGTCGCCGACAGTAAACCGGAACTTGAAGAGCTGGAGGTGCGCAACAAGCTGATGGCGCTCATCTCCACGCTCAAAGAGATGGAAAAATTCTCTCCCGACCAGCCTGTCGTGGTGCTCAAAGAGCGAAAAGCCTAAAGCAAAAAGCGCGAAGCAGAAAGTTTAGAGCACGAAGCGAAAGGCGAAAGCCAGGAGGGAAGGTGCAAGCCCCCGATCAGTGATCGTGCGTCGCAGCATACTCCGGCGTGCAGAAGATCCCGCAGTGGCATTTCCCCTCTTCGGGAATCTCCTGCTCGATCGCCGGCTTGCAGGGACAGAGGCGGTTGTCGGCACTGACGTGCTTCCCATTTTCATCCTCGATCACCATGTAGCAGGGGCACCAGCGCTTTCCGTAGAGCATCCGGTGACGCGCCAGGCCCATCA
>CAYUXG010000213.1:0-2226 GCA_964448735.1 uncultured Nitratifractor sp.
GTTACGGACGGACAAAGGCGGAAGGTTTCGAAGCCCAGCATTGAGGGTGCAAGAAATCGTCTCCGGGCTTCGTTCGGTTGTCTCTATTGCGTATCGATTTGCAGATCGTCGAAACTTGTGACGGCATCGGTTTTGGTCCATAGACCCACGGCACCGGCCGTCGGGAACGTATCGTCTCGCTTTTCGAGGATTTTCTTTCCGTCGAGAAACCCCGTGAAAAGCGCTCCGTGCTGGGAAATGCTCATTTCGTGCCATCCCGGTGATAGATGCAGACCTTCACGATCGGCCAGTTCGATGCGTTCTCCCGCGACGACTTTGTAAAAGGTAAAATTGTTCTCCAAAGGATTGTAGCGGACGATGTAGTAGTTGTCTGCATCCCGTACGCGCCACATGATGCCTCCGCCTTGGTCGATGCGTCCTCGTAGAGCACGGAAACGCACGCTGATCGTGCCGTCGAGAAAATGCAATTTCGGATCGTAACAGGTGTTGAAGACGCGGCCGAAACCGAGAAATCCCGTCGAGCCTCGGACCATCGTCAGTACATGAGTTCCGCTCGGGGCCGAAGGGTCGGCTTGGACCTTCCATTGAGAATGACATACCCATCCTTTGGGTGCATGAGCCAACGGTTCGTTTTCAAAGTCGATCTTCGTCGTGTTCGCTCGGAGCATTGCAACGGCAAGCATCATCCAAAAAATCAAAGAACGTCTCATCTTTTCCCCTTCTCGAAAGATTTGATCTCGTGAAGATCGTAGCGAAAATCGGTTTCAAGATTTCAAAATTGCTTTCAAGATTTCGTTGTATAATGGTTCTTTAATGAACAAAATCATGAGGGGGAAAAGAATGGACTTTCAGGAGTTAATCAATCTCGGCGCAAGTATGATCCAGAACAATGCGGACGATGCGACCGGCGGACTGGATCTGGGCGAGATCTCTCAAGCGCTCTCGAGCGTACTCGGAAACGGCGGAGAAGGTTTCGATCTGCAATCGATCCTCTCCAAGCTCGGCGACGGCAATCTCGGAGAGATGATCTCTTCCTGGATCGGCCAGGGGGAAAACGCTCCGATCGATCCCGATCAGGTGAGCAATCTCCTGGGCGAAGAGAAGGTACAGGCTTTTGCACAGAAGCTGGGACTGAGCACCGAAAGCGCACGTCAGGCGCTCGCGGACGCTCTGCCTGCGGTGGTGGACAAAGCCACTCCCGCCGAAGGCGGCATGTTCGACGATCTGTTGGAGCAGGTCGGAGGCGTGCGCGGAGCGATGGATATGCTGGGCAAAATGTTCGGCTAAGCCCGCGCTATCGCAATGCCCGCTCTACGGCGGCGAGAGCGTGCACTTCGGTGCTGTCGTAGAGAGGAAGCGAAGCGGGAGTGCCATCAAGGAGCAGGCCGATCTCGGTACAGCCCAAAATCACCGCTTCGGCTCCCCTTTCGCGCAGTTTGTCGATGATGCGCAGATAGCGTTGCCGCGATTCGTCCCGCGTGATGCCGAGGCAGAGTTCGTCGTAGATGACGCGGTGTACGTGCGATCGATCTTCCCCTTCGGGGATCAGCACTTCCAAATCGTAACGCTCTTCGAGACGTCGGCGATAAAAATCCTCCTCCATCGTAAACGCCGTCCCGAGCAGTCCTACCCGAGAAATGCCGTCATGCCGGAGTGCCTGGCCTACCGCATCGGCGATATGCAGCAGTTCGATGTGCAGATGCTTTTCCAAGGTCGGGGCGATCTTGTGCATGGTGTTGGTGGCCAGGAGCAAAAAATCGGCTCCCGCTCTTTCGAGAGATCGGGCGTCTTCGAGTAGGATTTGGGCGGCGGCATCCCACTCTCCCCGGTGTTGGAGCCGTTCGATCGGCTCGAAATCGACGCTGTAGAGGAGGATCTCCGCCGAGTGCAGAGCGCCCAGGCGGCGGCGGACCTCTTCGTTGAGGATCCGGTAGTAGCTTTGGGTGCTCTCCCAGCTCATTCCGCCCAGGATGCCGATGCGTTTCACTGCGCTTCTCCGGCTACGCCGATCTCTTCGGCACGGGCGCGCATCCCCTCGATCACTTCGGAGATCAGTTCATCCAGGCTCATCCCCAGCATCTCGGCGCCTTTTTTGACCGTCTCCCGGTCCACCCCGGCGGCGAAGGATTTTTGTTTGAACTTCTTCTTGACCGATTTGGTCTCCAGGTCCATGATGCTACGGCTGGGACGCACCAGGACGCAGGCGTTGACCAGGCCGCTGAGCTC
>CAYUXG010000214.1:0-2224 GCA_964448735.1 uncultured Nitratifractor sp.
CTCTTCGCCCACGATTCCCCGGATGTCGTATTCTCGAAAGATGGATGCTGAAATCATGGGTTTTCCTTGAGAAAAATTTATGCGAACCAGGAGCGCACCGCGGCGGAGAAGTAGTAACTCCCCAGCCCCACCACAAGCCCCCAAAGGATCGACGCGAAAAAGTTCAAAACGATGAATTTTTTCAGATCGTAGCGCGAAAGCCCCATGATGATGGGCACGAGCGTCTTGACACCGTAGATGTATTTCTGGATGAAGACCGTCGCGGGGCCGTAGCGGCGCATGAGGAGATTGGTCCAGGCGATCTTGCGCCGGTGCTTGCGCATGTATTTCATCACCTCTTTTTTGTTGCTCTGCGCCAGCCAGAAGAGCACCGTGTCCCCGAGGAAGTTCGATGCGGTGGCCACCAGGATCGAGGTCGTGATATCCATCTTGCCCAGGGCCGAGAGGATCCCCGCACCCATGAGGGCCATCATCCCTCCCCCGAAGGAGTAAAACGCCAGGATGATGTAACCGTAGAGGGCCAGGTTGTTTAGAATTTCATTCAAGAAGAGAGCCCCGCCCTATTGGCCGAAACTGTATTTGACGCCGATGCTGGTGACGACGGAGCTCTCGTCGCCTCCATAGAGCCATTTGGCTTCTCCGAGAAGCGAGAAATCCCCGCGAATCTGATACTCCACCCCCGCGCCTAGAGCCAGGAAGAGACCGTCCCTGTTGCCCTCTTTTTCATCGCTGAAAAACTGCACGCCCACACCGGCCAAGGCATAGGGAGTCAGGTCGCTGGCATTGTCCGCGTACCAGAGGGCATTGACTCCCCAATCGTTGACCGAGGTGCTGCCGCCTCCGAAGTAGTCCCCTTGAAATGCATGGTCGAAGGCCAACTGCACGGCCCCGGGAACCCAAAAATTGGAGGGGGTGATATTGTACTGATAGCGCAATCCCCATCCCCACTGATCTTCGAGATGCATTTTGTTGTCGTTGAAGACGTAGCTTCCCGTCGCTTCGATCGAATTGCGATAAAGGTCGTGATCCGCCGCTTGCAGGCTCCAGATTGCGCAAAGCGCCAATGCGATTTTTTTCATTTCGATCCTCCGATGATCTACGTTTACTGTGTGAACTATAACAGAAAAAGGATTTAATAGTAATTAATATTTTTTTCGGATCACGAGCGGATGGCGATCGTCGAAGTGAGAGATGGAGGCTAGCTCGTGCAGAGAACGTCCCCTCTGCCAGACGAAAAAGAGCTTGGAGTAGATGTAGCGATAGGGAACGGGACCGAAAAAGCGGCTGTCGGTGGAGTTGTCCCGAAAATCCCCCATGAAGAAATAGCGATGGGGAGGAATCGTCGTGACGGGATAATCGAGAAGCTCCCTCGGCCCGACGACCGTGGGATCGTGAACGACGGGGTAGTAGTGCATGTAGGGATTGACGAGCCAGTACCCCAGAGCGTTTTGGACGAGGGGAAGGTGATGTTTCTCTGCAAAGGCGCGGGTGCGGTTGGAATCTGCGCCGAGCTGAAGGTAGAAGTTTTTGTTTTTTTCAAAAATCCGATCCCCCGGCAGCGCCACGACCCGTTTGAGGTAGAGCCGGCGATCCAGAGGGTGGCGAAAGGCGAAGATCTCTCCGCGATGGATCCCCTCCTCCCGGCTCCAGAGATGCCGGTCGATATAGAGGCCCCAGAAACTGGGCACGTGAAATCCCGCGCTGAGATTCTCCATCCAGACCAGGTCCCCGTCCATCAGGGCGTAGTTCATGCTGATATCCGAGACGCGGTAGGGGCGCACGAAGAGGCCGAGCACCCCCAGGACCAAAAGCGTAACAAGCGTGATTTTGAGCATCTTTTTGGGTTTCATCTTCGTTATAATCTCATAAATTTCGAAACAAAGGAAATCCATGTCCCGCAACACCCTCATCATCGGGGCCGGAGGGGTCGGCAACGTGGTCGCCTTCAAGTGCGCCATGAACGCCGAAACCTTCGGCCGCATCACCCTCGCCAGCCGCACCCGCTCCAAATGCGACACCATCGCCGAAAACATCCGCCAAAAGACGGGCGTCTCCATCGCCACCGACGAGGTGGATGCCGACGATACGCAGCAGGTGATCGACCTGATCCGCAAAACCCAGGCCGATATCCTCATCAACGTCGCCCTGCCCTACCAAGACTTGACCATCATGGATGCCTGCGTCGCCACCGGATGCGACTACCTCGATACCGCCAACTACGAGC
>CAYUXG010000215.1:0-2221 GCA_964448735.1 uncultured Nitratifractor sp.
TAGGCCGACCAGAGGTAGCTCTCGGAGCCCAGCTCGATGCGGGCGACGTCTCTCAGGCGCACCACCGAGCCGTTGGGGAGGGTCTTGAGGATCACCCGGCCAAATTCGGGCAGGGAGCTCAGACGGGTTTTGGAGACGAGCGTGTACTGGAAGCGCCCCTGTTTGCTCAGCGCCGTATCTCCGACCTTGCCCAGGGCCGTCTGGAGGCTCTGGCTGCGCAGTGCGGCGGCGACGTCCGCGGCGGTCAGCCCCAGTGAAGAGAGTTTGTCGGGATCGATCCAGATCCGTAGGGCGTATTTACGCTCTCCGAGGTTTTTGACCTGTCCCACGCCGGGGATGCGCTTGAGCTCTTCGACCAGGTTGAGGGAAGCGAAGTTGGAGAGGTAGAGCAGACCGTGCTTGGGATTTTTGGAGCGGACCGTGACGATCTGGATGATGTTGCTCGAAGCCTTGACGGTGCTGACCCCGGTGCGTTTGACCGCTTCGGGCAGACGGGGGGTGGCCAGGGCGACGCGGTTTTGCACATCCACCGCGGCGTTGTCCAGATCGGTGCCGGGTTTGAAATAGACCTTGACCACCGAAGCGCCGTCGGAGGAGGAGATCGATTCGGTGTAGAGTGCGTTTTCGACGCCTCCGAGCTGCTCTTCGATGGGGCGCGTCACCGACTCCTCCACCACCGAAGCCGAGGCACCGGTGTAGCTGGCGATCACCTGCACCGTCGGGGGGACGATCTCGGGAAATTGGGCCACGGGCAGCACTTTGAGCGCGATCAGCCCCACCAGGACGATCAGGATCGAGATCACTTTGGCGAGGACGGGACGGTCGATGAAAAAGAGTGAGAACATTCCGTTATGCTCCGGAGCTTACATTGCCCTCGGCAGGAATCGCTTCGACTCGACTTCCCTCCACCAAGCTTCCCGCGGGCTGCACCAAGACCCGTTTACCGGCGAAGTCGTCGGGCAAGACGATCATTTCACCGTTGGAGAAAAGGGAGCGGAAGTGCGCTTTGCGCAGGGTGTTGTTGGCATCGACGGTGTAGATGAATTCCCCCTCCTGATCCTGGAAGACCCAGTCGGGAGCGATGGAGACCACGGGGAGGCGGTCGTCGATGATCAGCCGGACGATGACGAAGCTTCCGGGTAGGATAATCTCTTTGGGATTGTCCACTTTGGCCCGCATCTCCACGGTACCGGTGGTCTCGTCGACCTGAGGAGCGACAAAGTCGATCGCTCCATGCAGGCGAAGCTGAGGTGCCCCGCGCAGATAGACTTCCACGTCGGAGTCGGGTTTTTTCCTATAGTGGCGAATTTGGGCGAACTCTGCGCTGCTGGGGAAGATCTTGACCTGCAACTTTCGGTCCTTGACGATCGACGCCAGGGTCGTGCCGGCCGTGACCATGTTGCCCACTTTGACCTGCTCTTCGCCGATATGTCCAGAGATGGGAGCTTTGACTTCGCAGTAGGAGAGTTTGAGCTTGGCGTCGGTGACGAGTCCCTGATCGGCCTTGATCGTCGCTTGCAGCTCTTTGCGGGCCGAGAGGATCTGCTCCCATTTTTGGCGCGGGACGAGATCTTCGGCGATCAGAGGCCGGAAACGCTCCACATCAGCCTCGGCCAACTCCAGAGCGGCCCGGTCCTTTTCCAGCTGAGCCAGCGCACGGTAGTAGGCCGCGAGATAGTCGCTTTTGTCCAGGAAAAAGAGAATATCTCCCTTGTGGACTTCGTCTCCGGCTTGGAAGCGCTGTTCGACGATCTCTCCCCCCACACGAGCGGTAACCGTCGCACTCTCATACGCTTCGGCCTTGGAGCTAAACTCGATCCAGATGCTGTGGGGTTCTTTACGCAGGGTCTGGACCTTGACCTGCGGGAGTTTCTGCGCCTGTTTCGGCGCACTCTCGGGCTTGTGGCTCCCGCAGCCGGAGAGCCCCAGTGCCGAGACCAGAAGGATCGGCAAAAAACTTCGTGTGTAAACGTGCATTTTTTTTATCATCTCTAAAAAGGCGCTTTCGGGATAGGGATATTTGGATAATAGATACTATGCTTAAAAAACTTTAAGGATTGCCCGGTAACTAAGACAATGAAAACTTTTAGACACTTTATATTTCTTTGTTCGAGTTTTATTTTGGAAACTTCCGATAGTGCATATGGAGATCGTTTCAAAACTTATTTGGATATTATGTAGGCGAAAGAATAAAAAAAGGAGGAAACAAATGAATTTGAAA
>CAYUXG010000216.1:0-2198 GCA_964448735.1 uncultured Nitratifractor sp.
CCATCTGCGCTTCTCTGAGGGCGTCGAGCTCCTCTTTGCTCATGTAGCAGTAGTAGGCCTTATCTTCCGCCAAAAGCCGGTCGATGTACTCCTTGTAGAGATCGAATCGCTGGGACTGATAGACCACCTCTCCGTCGTAGTCCAGCCCCACCCAATCGAAGGCTTCCAGGATCGCGGCCAGGGCTTCCTCGTTGTTGCGGCTGCGATCAGTATCCTCGATGCGCAGCAAAAATTTCCCGCCGTTTCTCCGGGCCCAGAGCCAGCTAAACAGTGCGGTACGCAGACCGCCGATATGCAAATATCCCGTCGGCGACGGGGCGAAACGCGTAATGATCATCAATCAAACCCTCTATTTTTTTGGCTAATTATAGCGATTCATTGATTTTGTGGGAAAACTTTCCTATACTCTCTCCAAAAAATGAGACGGCAGCCATGAAACTTTCTACGAATCCTTGGATTCTTACGAGTACAGCATTCCTGCTCTCCATTGTCGTCAACTTTCTCATGATCCGCAAAAGCAGAAAGAACGGATGGTTTTTGGATCCTCATGACGCGCACAAGCCCCAACGCTTCCATAAAACTCCCACCCCCCGGGCCGGCGGAATCGGCATCATGGCAGGGCTCCTGCCTCTTTTCGCCTTTCCTTGGGGATGGCGACTCTTTTTCCCGGCACTAGCCGCCCTCTTTAGCGGCCTCTTCGAAGATTTCAGGCGCGATCTCTCTCCCCGAAAACGCCTATTTTTGCAACTCTTCGCCGCATTGGTCGCTCTTTGGCTCAGCGGTACGGTCGTCGATTACCTGGGATTCGGCATCCATCTGCCTTATGGAATCGCCCTGGCTTTCAGCGCCTTTGCCATCGTGGGCGCGATGAACGCATTCAATATCATCGACGGTTTCAACGGCCTTGCCGGGGGTACGGCATTGATGATCCTCCTTGCTTTCACTTTTACCGCACACGAGGTGCAACTGCATAAGTTAGAGATGGTCTTATGGATGATCATCGCTTCTTTAGCGGGATTTCTGCTCTTCAATTTTCCCAGGGGATTGATCTTTCTCGGAGACGGAGGGGCCTATCTACTGGGGTTTCTCGTCGCGATCACGGGCATTACCCTCGCCGGTTCACGCGAAGATGTGAGCCCCTGGTATATCCTGGCAGCAATGATCTATCCGGTCTGGGAAGTGCTCTTCTCCATCCTGCGAAAGCGAGCGGAGGGGAGATCCCCTCTCCAGCCCGATCCTTATCATCTCCATATGCTGGTTTATCGTCATATCACGAAGAGCAATCCAGGAACCTCCATCTTGCTCCTTGCCGCAAATCTTCCCTTCCTGCTCCTCGCCACCGTTTACCACCACAATTCCAAAGCCAATTTCGGGATTGTCCTTCTCTACATTCTCTCGTACACTCTTTTCTATCACCTCTTACGGCGTGAGGAAAGCCGTTAGATCTTTACCCGATAGACCATCGCCCAGGGGGACTCCACCACCGGTTCGAAGAGTTTGGAATCATAGTGTCCGAGGAAGAACATCTGCACATAAAGGGAATTGAACATCCTTTCATCCATCAAGAGGAATCTTCCGTATGAACGGGCATAGATCATCGTCAATTCTCCATCGGGGTGGAGGGTTTCACTCTTAATGGAACTTTTCCCGTTTTTGAGCGTCGTAACCGTGACGAAGCGTTTGAGGGGAATCTTTTGCCTTCCTTGATAGATCATTCCGTCTTGCAGATTCATCGCCAGATTCTGTCCAAAGATCAAAAAGGATCCCTGCTTTTTCAAAAGGCGCAGCGTCGTGAAGAAATCGCGCCTCTTCATGCTGCCCGTTTTTAGATCGATCGCACTGAAGACCCGAACCGTCGGATAGATCTCGGCCATCCTCCAAGGCAAAAAGAGATAGACCTCCCGACTCTTTTTCGGAAGATCGACCTTTTTCGCTACTTTCAGATTTTCCAGATAAAGGGAGGGGTCGAGTTGATCTTTCTTCCCGTCGTGAAAGATCGTATTGACGACGGTGGAATAGTTGGAGTCGACATAAGTCTCCACCGCGATCCGAGAAAGACGCGCCGCCTCCAACGGGGAATCGGTCGTGAGAATCTCCGAGACGATAAAGTTATCGTTGTTATGTTTCGCTCCATCAAGTAGCGTATTTTTATCCCCGTAATACCAGATAGGATACCCGTAATCCCACCATGCAATCAC
>CAYUXG010000217.1:0-2195 GCA_964448735.1 uncultured Nitratifractor sp.
CCTTCGTCGGCGTCACGGGGACCTTCGGGCTGACCCTCTGCTCCGAAGCGGTCAAGAGGATTTTGCGCAGTTAGTGCGAAATTAAAGCTTCGATCCGTCCTCCAGCTCCACTTCGATGGCGATCGCTTCGGTGTCGTCATGGGCGACTTTGCGGATTTCGATGTTGGAGACCGCTTTGTATTTCTTGATCACTTCGACGATGTCCCGTTTGAGATCTTCCATGAAGGGGAGCTCATGCCCCGTCCGGTCGGACATGATGGCGATCTGGAGCCGATCTTTGGCGATGGAGGCGCTTTTTTTCTTCTTTTTGAACCAGGGAAACATCATCCGAAGAGTCCTTTCAATTTATCCACGAAGCCTTTGCGTTTGGCACTGGGCTCGACCAGAGGAACTTTTTCGCCGCAAAGACGCTTGGCGATACGACGGTAAGCTTGGCCCGCTTCCGATTTCTCCTCCAGGATGATGGGGTGTCCCTGGTTGGAGGCGTCGATCACATTGCGATCTTCGGGCACCATCCCCAGCAGATCGACGCTGAGAATCTCCAAAATATCCTCCGTCGCCAGCATTTCGCCCCGTTCAACCATCTCGGGGTCGATGCGGTTGACGATGAGATGTTTCTTGACTTCGCCGCCCTCTTTGACCTTTTTGGATTTGGAATCGAGGATGCCGATGGCCCGGTCCGAATCGCGGATGGAGGAGACCTCGGGATTGACTACGATGATCGCCTCATCGGCAAACTCGATCGTATGCTCGAAGCCGCTCTCGATGCCGGCGGGAGCATCGAGAATGACGTATTCGAACTTTTTCCGAAGGTCCTCTAGAAGCTTTTCGATCTTCTCCGATTCCAAAACACTCTTGTCCTTGGTCTGGGATGCGGGAAGAAAGTAGAGGTTGGAGTTGGCTTTGGAGCGGATCAGCGCCTGCTCCAGCTTCGCCTCTTCGTCCATCACCTGGACCATGTCGTAGACGACGCGGTTTTCCAGCCCCAGGATCATATCCAGGTTCCTCTGTCCGATATCGAAATCGACCACGACGCACTGACGACGATTCATGGCGATTCCCAAACCTACGTTGGCGGTCGTGGTGGTTTTGCCCACGCCGCCTTTTCCACTGATGACTGCGATAACTTTACTCAAGCGTGACTCCTTTGTTTGATGGACTTGACGGGTTGGATCGTCAGATGATCTCCGACGAAGCTGATTTTGTTCAACGGGTGTTCGAGCAATTCGTTTTCGACTTTCACCCCGTGAAAGAGCAGCGTTCCGCGCTTCATAGGAGGCACGATGACGCATTCGCCTACCGAGCTGATGTCGCCTTCGACGGTTCCGAGAGCGACGACGCTGCCCAGTGCGGCGACTTTCGCACCGCTGTTGATACGATCGGTCAAAAGTACGCCCCCGGAGTGCTCCACCACTTGGCCGCTACGAAGGGCATGATTGACGACCCTCAGCGGTGCCTCCCGATCCTCTTCGACCCGCTCTTGGGATGGCTCTTGCGTCAGGGGCTCTTCTTCACCCCTCTCGCTCTCTGTTTCTTCCAGGCTCACAAGGTCTCGGGGAGACTCCTCCTTGTGCAACTTGTCGCGAAGCGACTCCAAGGCGTTGCGCACTTCCAGAGGAAGCGATGCCTCCTCTTCGGAGACGAGCATCCGGAAACGCTCCACCCCTCGCTTGGCGGGAGGAAGCTTCATATTGAAAACGTAAAAGAACCCCTGCTCTTCCAGGTAATTCAAAACCTCCTCGTTCATCTCTCCCTGAATCGAGAGAAGATGATTCGAGAGTAAAACCCGGTTGGCTTCGAGAAATTCCAAGAAGGTGGAAGGCTCTTCCAACCCCACTTCAAAGACTTTGACATTGTATTGGCGACACTGCACGCAAACTACCTCCCGAAGCGAAAATCGCGCGTATTCTATCAAAAGTTCTTCTCCAGAGCGTTTCTTGTTTCTCGTAGAGGCAACTTTTCCAAAGGAGCTTTAGGCTATAATCAATCCAATTTTTCCGCCATTTTAAAGGATGGCGATTCCGAGTGCAAGGAGCGTTATGAACGATCTGTTTGAAAACAGCGACCATGTCGAACAGGTACTGATCGAAGAGAGTATCCAGGGGAGCTACCTGGACTACTCCATGAGCGTCATCATCGGCCGGGCCCTGCCCGATGCCCGCGACGGCCTCAAGCCGGTGCATCGCCGCATCCTC
>CAYUXG010000218.1:0-2192 GCA_964448735.1 uncultured Nitratifractor sp.
CCGGTCTTGGTGCGGGTGTGAAACTGCTCGACGGTGCGGCCGGTATTGAGGATCAGGGGGAAGTTTTGGCAGACGTTTTCGGGTAGCGGCTCCCAGTCGGTGAAGACGAATTTGGGCTTCTTCTCCTCGTTGGGCGTCTCCATCCCTTCGTAGTAGAGCCGGGGGGTGCCTTCGGGGTGCTCCTCGTTGCAGGGCCACTGGATGCCCCCGAGGCGTTCGATCTTTTCGTAGCTCATGCCGCTGTAGTCGCAGAGCCGGCCCTTGGAGACCCGCTTCCACTCTTCGAAGGCGTCTTCGGGCTCTTTCCAGCCGTTAAAAAGCAGCTCGTGCTTGCCCTCGAAATATTTGGAAAACTCCAGTACGATATGAAAGTCGCTCTTGGAGTCCTTGTAGTTGGGGACCGACTTTTTGGCCAGGTTGCAGCGGCGTTCGCTGTTGGTGTAGGTGCCGGTCTTTTCGCTCCAGGTCGCCGCGCCGAAGAGCACGTCGGCCAGCTCGGCGGTGTCGCTCATGAAGCTGTCTTGCACCACCAGCAGCTCCAGCTTTTCGAGGGCTTTGCGCAGTCGGGGCTGGTCGGGGTAGCTCACCAGGGGGTTGGTGGCTACGACCCAGAGGGCCTTGATCTCGCCCTTTTCGATCCCCTCGATGATCTGGGGATAGGCGTAGCCCCGCTCGGTGGGCACCAGCTCCTCGGGCACGCCGACGATACGGGCGTATTCGGCCCGCTCGACGGGGTTTTTGTAGTCGCGATAGCCGGGGATCGAGCTGGTGAAGCCGCTCTCGCGGGTCCCCATGGCGTTGCACTGGCCGGTGATGGAGAAGGGGCTGCCGCCCGCTTTGCCCAGATTGCCGGTCATGAGGGCCAGGTTGACGATGGCACTGACGGTATCGGTGCCCTGGGCGCTTTGGTTGACGCCCATGGTCCAGGCGCTCATGGCCGCCTCGGCGCCGGCGTAAAGCCTGGCCACTTCATAGAGGGTTTTGACGTCGATGCCGGTGATGTGGGCGACTTCCTGGGGCGGGTACTTCCGGATCTGCTTGATAAACTCCTTGTAGCCTACAGTGCGCTCCTTGATGAACTTCTCGTCCATCCATCCCTGCTCCCAAATGATGTAGCACAGCCCGTTGATCAGCGCCAAATCGGTGCGGGGCTTGATGGGCAGGTAGATGTCGGCCATGTTGGCGGTCTTGGAGTGGCGGGGATCGACGACGATGATCGTGGGCTTCTTGCCCCTGACTTGCTTGTTGCGGGCGATATGGAGCTTGAGGATCGGGTGGTTGTCGGCGATGTTGGCGCCGATGAGCATGATCACCTCGGCATGGCTGAAATCCTCGTAGCAGCCCGGAGGGCCGTCGCTGCCGAAGCTCTGCTTGTAGCCCATGACGGCGCTGGCCATGCACAGGGTCGTGTTGCCGTCGTAGTTGTTGCTCTCCAATCCCAGCTGGACGAATTTGCCCAGGGTGTAGAACTCTTCAGTCAGCAGCTGCCCCGTGGAGATGACGGCGACGGATTTTTTGCCGTATCGTGCTTGGATCTCCTTGAACTTCTCGGCGGTGAAGGTGAAGGCTTCGTCCCAGCCGACCTGCTCGAAGCGGCCGTTTTTCTTCATCATCGCGCCGGGCAGGCGGGTGGGCGCGCGCACCATCTCGTGCTCGCTAAGCCCCTTGGGGCAGAGGGTCCCCCGGTTGACGGGATGGTCGGGGTCGCCCTTGACGTAGACCGGATCGCCGTTTTTGACGCCGATATAGAGCCCGCAGCCTACGCCGCAGTAGCCGCAGGTGCTGCGCACCCACTTATCCGGGGCTTTGGACTTGGCCACCTTGCCGAAAAAGGGGTCGTCGACCAGGGCGTATTTTTCTTCTTTGATATCGAGGCCGAGGAAATCTTTGGCTTTTTTGATGAGGCTCACGAGCACTCCTTCTTTTTATAAAAACATTGGGGCTATTTTAGTAGAAAGTTTGGCTGGGGAGTTGATTATTTTATCAGCAGAGAGAAAAATATTCATCGGATAAATCTTTTTATGCTATAAGCTCTACACCATGAGGAGTAGAAATGAGATCCAATAATGAAAACAAAATCCAAAGCGTCGAAGCCTTCGCCGCCCATGCCGATCCGACCCTGACCAAGACGCTCGAGGCCGATCCCGAGGCCCGAAGCGACGGGCACGACCACCGCTCCAGGGAGGTGCGTT
>CAYUXG010000219.1:0-2165 GCA_964448735.1 uncultured Nitratifractor sp.
AGATCCTCGAACTTGTCGGTCTCGATGGGGTAGATCCCGGCGAAGACGAAGGGCTTGGCCGGTTCGAAGCCTCCGATGGGCTCGGCGGTGGGGTTTTTGGCGTCGGTGACGGTATCGCCGACTTGCAGCGCTTCGACGGTCTTGAGCCCCGTGACGACGATGCCCACCTCTCCGGAGGAGAGCTCCTCGGTTTTGATCGGCTTGAGGGGATGGGGATACATCAGATCCAGGACCTGATGTTCCTCGGAGGTGCCCATGATCTTGATCTTCTGCCCTTTTTTGATGGAGCCCTCGAAGACGCGCACCAGAGCCAGAGCCCCCAGGTAGTTGTCGAACCAGCTGTCGTAGATGAGCGCTTTGGCAGGGGCCGTTTCGTCGCCGGCGGGTGCGGGGATCTTTTCGACGATCATGTCGATGAGCTCTTTGACCCCCTGCCCCGTCTTGGCGGAGACCAACGCATGCTCGGTCGCGTCGATGCCGATGGCTTCTTCGAGCTCATGCAGCACCCGGTCCGGATCGGCGGCGGGGAGATCGATCTTGTTGACCACGGGGATCAGCTCCAGGTCGTTTTCGATGGCGATGTAGACGTTGGCGATGGTCTGGGCTTCGACCCCCTGGGCCGCGTCCACGACCAACAGCGCCCCTTCGCAGGAAGCCAAAGAGCGGCTCACTTCGTAGGAGAAGTCCACGTGGCCCGGAGTGTCGATGAGGTTGAGCACGTAATGCTCCCCGTCTTTGACGTAGTCCAGGCGCACCGACTGGGCCTTGATGGTGATGCCGCGCTCTTTTTCGATCTCCATCGTATCCATAAGCTGGGCGCTCATCTCCCGGTCACTGACCGCGCCGCACTCTTGGATGATGCGATCGGCCAGGGTCGATTTGCCATGGTCGATATGGGCGATGATCGAGAAGTTTCGAATATGGGACTGGGGCACTTTTTTCGCCAACGTTATTCCTTTGTCGTTCGAGAAATCATTCTGTTAGGAAGAAGTATTTTATCGTAAGAACGATAACGGGGAAGAGTTTTGTCCATGCGTCGAATTTTTAAATTTGTTTAATTTGAATTAATTAAAATTGTTTTATCAAAGAAAAAAGGAGGAAGAGATGAAAAGAGCATTTTTGGGAGCCTTGCTTGCGATGGGTTCGATGATCTTGTTCCCCTCGAGTGCTCAAGCTCGATATTACGGATGCAGCGGATATCAGTGCATGAGCTGTTACCAGCTCTGGTACGAACGCAACTCGATCTTCGCCGAAGAGGGATATTGCTTCCGTACCCGACGTGCGATACGCGTTTTCGGGCCGCGATGCTACCCGCCCTACGGGAGGCTGACTCCTTGGGAGCGGGAGCGGGTCAATGAAATTCTCTATTGGGAGCGCGTCAAAGGCTGTCGATAAGGTATCCTATCACAAAATCTTCCAAAGGAATCTCGGTGAAAATGAAAACTCCCATCTACGTCTGTTGTACCCTCTTTGCTGCGGCAACGCTCCAAGCCGGAGGATCGTGCACTACGCTGGTACAAGCCTATCCGACATATCTGAGCGGATGCAGCGGCAATACGCTGATTTGGAAAGACGGTACCCGCATGCTCTACGACGACGGCCGGAGCAAATCCTTCCAAGAGCTGCTCAACCGTCCCGAC
Source organism: uncultured Nitratifractor sp. (assembly GCA_964448735.1). Lineage (GTDB taxonomy): Bacteria > Campylobacterota > Campylobacteria > Campylobacterales > Sulfurovaceae > Nitratifractor. The sequence goes on from CAYUXG010000219.1 coordinate 1,641, forward strand.
CTGCAGGATATGTTCCGTTACCCCTATCCCCGGGGTGCCAAGGGCTACAATGTACGTCTGCCGAAAAACTTCGATCCGGGGCGGATCCGCTATGAACCCTTTTTCCGGAAAATGTACGGCAACTCCGCGACTCAAGTTCGTCGGCATTTGACTACGATCGACTGGTTCGGCAAACGCATCCGGGTGACGAAAATCAACAGCGTCGATTGTCACCTTCTGGCGGTGGAGCGAGATCTCAAACGCGATCCAAGGTTGCGAAAATACCTAATCCCCATCGGCGGGACCTTCATGTGGCGCACCATCGCAGGCACCCACCGCCTCAGCGTCCACTCCTTCGGAGCCGCCATCGACATCAACACCAAGTACTCCGCCTACTGGCGATGGGGCGGTCTCTCCAAGCCTCCGAAAAACAAGATCCCCCTGGCCATCGTCGAAGCCTTCGAACGCCACGGCTTCATCTGGGGCGGCAAGTGGTACCACTACGATACGATGCACTTCGAATACCGCCCCGAAATCCTCCTGGCC
>CAYUXG010000220.1:0-2163 GCA_964448735.1 uncultured Nitratifractor sp.
GGAATGGACGTGGCCCACTACGCCGCCGTGAGTATCGTCATCAGCTTCCTCGTCTCGGGACACCGAAGCGTCTTCCCCTCCCAAAAGATCATCATGCGCAAATCGGACCTGCTCGACGTCGAATACGGAGAGGATATCGAACACTCCCGCGTCCATCTCGGAGAGGAGCCCCTGCGTCAGGTCAACAGTATCTATCGCTCGATCCAACTCAAACGGCGGCATTACCAACGGCGTCGGGACGAACGCCTGGGCCGCAACAAAAAGCAGTCCTATCGGGAGCGCAATCTGGAAGAGAAAAGGGAGAGAAAAGAGCCCAGCGGTGAAGAGACTCCCGAAGAGGAATCTCAAGAGTAAACGAAACGCCTACGAAGTGGGATTGAGACGACCCCGCGCCTCTTCGATATCGGAGGCGATCTGCTTTTTGAGAGCCTTCAGCGAATCGAAACGGCGGTTTTGCCGCAAAAATTCGTGAAACTCCACAAAAATCCTTTCCTTGACCTCTCCCGGATCTGTTTCCAAAAGATGGGTCTCCACGGCGAATCCCCCTCCCGTACTGCTACGATCGCCCAGAAAGGTCACACTCGGGTACCATCGATCCCCGATCCTAGTTCGGGTGGCATAGACCCCCTCTCTTGGAAGCTGATAATCCTCCACCCCCAGATTGATCGTCGGTACCAGTTCCTTCGAGCCGATCCCCTGCCCTTGAATCGGCTCTCCGTCGATGCGATAGGCCCTTCCCAGGAGACGGTTGGCCCGTTCCAGATTCCCCTCGGCCAGGAGCTCTCGGATCGTCCGAGCGTGCACGGGAAGCCCCTCGATCGCCACTTCGGAGATGACCACCACTTCTCCACCAAAGTACTTTTCCAGTGTCCGGGCCGAACCTTGACGATCCTTGCCGAAGCGAAAGTCGTAGCCTACGACGATTTTTTCCAAGGAGGGGAAATCTTCGAGAAGTTTCGCGACGAACTCCGGAGCACTCAGATGGCGGATCCGTTCAAAGAGATAAAAGCTCAGAGGTTTGTCGCAGTAGAAGCTCCGCTTGTATCCCGGTGTCAACCGTGGCCCTCGACCGCGCTCGATCACCGCAACCGCATCTGCCAGCGAGATCAACTCCCGATGGGCGACGTGCATCCCGTCGAAGGAGCCCACGGCAATGGAACGAATCCGATTGTCGATGACGCTACTCACGCTTCCTTCCCGCCTTCATTGGATTCTTTCTGATCGTTTCGTCCTTTGCCCCCACTCTTCTTGGCGAAACCTGCTCCCTTCTTTCGTTTGGCTTCCAGGTGCAGTTCCGAAATGACCCGTCGATAATCGATGCCGGCACGATGCATCTCTGCAATACACGCAGCCAGTGCGGCAATGGGGTTGGGCACTTCACCCTTCTTTTTGTAACTTTGCAGATTTTTTTCACTGACTTGGATCAGCTTACTGAATTTCGGCAGTGTGATCTCCGCATCCAGAAGCCGCTTTTTAAATTCGATGAAGGTCATTCCCCGCTCCCACAATGATTTGGCATATTCTATTACTTTTGCCCTTATCTTCTTGACAACACTCTATAAAATAGGCATAATGTCTATAATTTATTACTTTTAGTAGTAAATAAATCCAAAATTACAAAAGGATCCTCATGGCAAAGAGCCTGAAGAAAAAGAAAGTCCAAAAGATCGTCGCCAAAGCGGCTAAAAAAGCGGTTGCCAAAAAATCGATCAAGAAAAAAGCCTGCGACAAAGTCGCTAAAAAAGCGACGAAAATCGTCCTGAAGAAAAAACCCTCCAAGGTCAAAGCCGCCAAAAAAGCAGCGAAAAAAGCAATCAAAAAAGCTGCCTAAGCCTCGGGCCACGGGGTTTTCCCCGATTCGAACATCTTCTTTCTCCCTCCTCACTCTTTTGCAGTATCGTATCCACATGATACAACTCTCTCTTTGCTACAATAGTGGAAGCTCTCTCAAGAAAAAGGAGATCAAAAATGAAACGATGGATTCCTCTGCTGCTCGCCGCGGCACTCCTTCCGGCGGCAGCCGATACGACAGTCCCCCAGAAGGCTTCGGATCTCTCCCTGACCATCTACAACGACAATCTCGCCTTCGTCCACGACCGGCGGGAAGCCAATGTCAGCAAAGGAAGGCAGAAACTGATCTACGAAGGGGTCGCCCACTCGGTC
>CAYUXG010000221.1:0-2134 GCA_964448735.1 uncultured Nitratifractor sp.
GTGAGGAAGCGAATTTCGTGGTAAGAGCTTTGCATCAGGCGACTCCTCTGGCCAGTCGGAAGGCTTCGGCCAGATCGAGGGTCCCTTCGTAGAAGGCTTTGCCCACGATGGTGCCGTCGATGCCGGCGGCGATCAGCGCTTCGATGTCGCGGATATCCCGCAGGCCTCCGCTGGCGATGGTCTCCAGGCCTGAGGCCTCCTTGACGGCGAGGGTGAAGTCGATGTTGATGCCGCTCATCATCCCGTCGCGCCCCACGTCGGTGCAGATGATCGCCTGCACGCCGCAGTCGGCGAAGGCCCGCGCCAGTTCGGTCGCGGGCATATCGGAGGTCTCGGCCCATCCTTCGACGGCCACCATCCCGTCGATGGCGTCGATGCCCACGACGATGGGGTATTTAGCCGCCATGGCTTTGACGAAGTCGGGGTCTTTGACGGCCACCGAGCCCAGGATCAGTCGGTCGATGCCTAGATCCAGATACATGCGGATCGTCTCTTCGTCCCGGATTCCGCCTCCGAGTTCGAGCTTGAGGGAGGTGTGTTCGCGGATCTTGCGGATTTGATCGAGGTTTTTAGGCTCTCCCGCGAAGGCGCCGTTGAGGTCCACGAGATGCACCCACTCGCTGCCCAGCTCCTCGAAGTGCCTAGCCACCTGCCAGGGTTCGTCGGAGTAGATCTTGGCCGTCTCCATGAGCCCCTTGGAGAGGCGAACCGCTTTGCCGTCTTTGAGGTCGATGGCGGGGAGGATGGTCATTTTCTGCCTCCTTTGGAGGCAAGTGAAGAGTGAAGAGTGAAGAGTGAATAATTTCGGTTTGCGTTGCTCTGCAACGCATTTTTTTCGTAGCACGTAGCGCGTAGCACATAACACCTTTCTTATAATTTCGTGAAATTTTCGATGATTTTCAAGCCGCGGTCATGGCTCTTCTCGGGGTGGGGCTGGAAGCCGTAGATGTTCTCCCTCTGCACGGCGGCGACGAATTCGTAGCCGTAGTAGGCGGTGCCCAGGACGTACTCTTCCTCGCAAACGGCGTGGTAGGAGTGGACGAAATAGAGATAGAACGCTTCGGGTAGCCCCTCCAGGATCGGCGAGCTTTTGCGGACGAAAAATTCGTTCCAACCCATGTGGGGGATTTTGAGCGGACGGTCGAATCGGCTCTCGTCGAAGCGCACGACCCGTCCGGGGATCAGCCCGAGGCCGCGATGCTCGCCGAACTCTTCGCTTTGTTCAAAGAGCAGCTGCATCCCCAGGCAGGTGCCCATGAGCGGTTTGCCGCTGCGGGCGAAGGCGTCGATCGCATCGGCCATGCCGCTCTCTCGCAGGTAGTTCATGGCATCGGGGAAAGCCCCCACTCCCGGGAGTACGAGCCGGTCGCAGCGAGAGATCGCTTCGGGATCGCTTATGAGCTGCGCTTTCGCGCCGACCTTGGCGAAGGCGTTGAGCACCGAGCCGAGGTTGCCCATCTTGTAATCGACGATACCGATCATGCGAAGGCCCTTCGCATGATCGGAAGTGAATAGTGAATAGTGAATAGTGAATAGTTGAGAATTTTGGATTTTGGATTTTGGATTTTGGATTTCGGTATGCACAGCGTTGCTGTGCTTGGATTCGAAATTTTTACGACTTGCGACTTGCGACTCATTCGGGATATTTCCTCAGACATTAAAGTAGGCTGATTATATCCAACTCTTCGTTAAGGCTCCAGCCGCTTAAGCTCTTTGTCTATCGCCCGGGAGAAGGGGTCGTAGTAGCCTTGATCTTGCGGCATCTTCTCTCTCATGCTCTCCAGGAATCGGGCGTAGTCTTCGAGGGTGAGTCGGCCTTTGAGGAGTTCGTATTTGAGCCAGAGCCAGTAGGTGTTGAGCACGTCGGATTGGCAATATTCTCGGATCTTCTCCAGCTCCCCGGCGAAGTAGAGGTCGCTGACCTGGTCGCCGCTGACGTCGTATTTGCCGGGGATGCCGGCCATGGTGCAGAGCAGATCGAGCTTGAGGTTGCGTACGGCGCCGAAGTTGCCCAGGGTTTCGAGCAGATCGGTGTGAAAATCTTCGGCATAGCGCTGGCGGTAGTTTTCCCATTTGGTCTTGTTGAGCTGGGGGTTGTTCTGGTCGAACCAGGCGGGGAAAGAGAGGTTGTAGC
>CAYUXG010000222.1:0-2131 GCA_964448735.1 uncultured Nitratifractor sp.
AGGAGGAAGAGAGCCGCTTCATACCCCGGCTCCGTCGGGTCAGCCATCTGGGCTTTCCCTGGCTCTACAGCCGAAACCGCCTCATGGCATGGCACCGCTTCGTCTCCCTTTTCGAACCCCACCTGCGGGACACCGAAACGCTCGACTCCTTCTATTTTGAGCTGCTGCTCGACGCCGCCCGCCGCTGGGAAAAGCAAAACCCCAAACGCATCGTCTGCGAAAGCGCTCACCGCCTCCTCGCCTATGAAGGACGGCTTCACGATCTGGATCGATGCTACATCTGCGAAGCACCGCTGGAAGACTCGGTCGCACTCATGCAAGCACTCATCCCCGCCCATCCGCAATGCATTTACGGTTCGGCCTTTTCGAAAGAACGCCTGAGAACTTTTTTCGAGGAAGGTAAAAGCACTTGGCTGGACGACGAAGAGGTGGAACGGATCTATGCATTGCTCCTCAAAGGGTTCTGATCCGAAAACTTCTCCGAGATTGGCGCTTAACTTAGGCTCAATGTGAAATAGAGTTCGTGCTCTTCAAAATCAATCCGCTGCTCCAGAACCTCCATGATCTTGGAAAAGCCTTCGAAAAACTCTTCGTCGAGAGGGGTCTCTTCCCGATTGTATTTCGCCAAGAATTTCACCAACGTCTCTTTGACCCCTTTGAAGCTGTCATTGAATTTTTGGATCTGTTCGAGAATCAATTTGTCACTTCGATCGGGATCCCGCATCAGACGGTAAAACTCGATATCCTCGCTGTTGAGATGTTCGACGGCTTCATGGGTAAAATCTTTGAGTGATTTTCGAAGGCGATCTTTATTGTTCTCTACATAGTCGGCGATCACCTTCCGACCTAAGACCACCAACTCTTCATGCTCTTTTTTCCACTTTTTGACCAATTTCTTGTTTTTCGACTCTGTAAACATTGAAAGAAACATCCACTCTCCTTTCTCCTAAAATTCTAACTTTTTAACCACTCACTAGCCTATATGATCCGGCATTTACCGATTGATCCAAGTGTCAAAGATCCTTTTCTAGCTCCCATCCTGTTTTCACATGTATAGTTTAGCGTGTTTTACATACACTTCATCAATGCAAATCGCGGACAGCTCTTCTCGTCGAAACTCACTGAGGCGGCAGCCCGCAGGCTTCTCCAACCGCTTGGAGACTCGGTTTTGATCGACTGCAAAAGCGTTTGGTTCCCCTCCCGAAGCTCCGCGATCCGACGATCGGAGGGATTGCCGTCGTCGGGACACCCTTCGGGGCGGTAGTAGAGGATCGCCCCGCCCTGGGCTTTGGACCCGATCTCGGCGATTTCGCGCTCCGATATACCCCTCAGATCTCCTGACTTCTTTAGCATATGCAGGAGCCGCATCAGAGGGGTTTTGAAATCCCTCCTTTGACTTCGAAGCTTTCGGACGATGTAGGTTTCATAAGCACTGCGCCCTTCGCCGTAGCCTTCGGGGAAACGAGCTCCGTAGAGGACCTTCTTGAGCAATGCGTTGATGCGATGCAGACTCTCCTTGGCCGCATCGAGGGTCGCGAAGCCTCCCTTCCCGATCTCGGCCTCGAGCGTAATCCGAGCCGGAGCACTCCAGTGCAGACTCCAGCGCGGGAAGGTCGGATCGATGCAGCGATGCCCCTCCTCGCAGATGACCTTGGAGACGAATCGACGATCGAGTTTTCGGTAGAGTTTTTCGTCGCGAGGATTCTTCCGCTCTGACATACACTCGTGGAAAAGATCCCAGTTGAGCAGACAGGAGCGCTCCTCGAACCATGGGCGAAGATCGACGCTGCTGCGAAGGCTCACCGGCCGCTCGATCGGACGCAGCCGAAGGGTGATCCAAGAGATGTTTTGCTCATTTTTGCCTACGCGTACTTCGGCCCTTTCGATGCCTTTGTGCCAAGAAGCAAGAGTCTCGGCGGAAGGGGTGCGCAATTCTACGCCCGGTTTGTTGAGCCAGAGCGTCACGCGATCGAAGCGCGGCAGGCAAGCTTGGGCCCAGACGATCCATGCCACCCATAGAAGAATCAATCTCATGATCATCCTTTCTTTATGAGATGTCCCGTGAACCACTCTCTTGCCAGCCGGGCCACCTCCTCCAGCGTTCCCGGCTCTTCGAAGAGATGCGTAGCCC
>CAYUXG010000223.1:0-2098 GCA_964448735.1 uncultured Nitratifractor sp.
TCGAAACTCTCTCCCGAGGCGAAGCAACTGCGGTTGTCGCAAAGCAGGATCTTCTCTTGCGCCGAAGTGCGATAGAGCACCCAGGGGTAGGAAAAACGCAGCCGCCGGGGGATATGCGGGCGCAGCAGAGCTTCGGGTGCTTTGAGGATCCGGTCGTCGCGTAGGTAGCGGATCGCTCCGGCGGCCAGCATGGGGCGGGAGACGGGCTGGCGCATGAGATGGTAGGAGTGCACCTCCAGCGTGCGGTAGAGGAACTTTTCGTAGATCGGATCGACCAAAGAGCGCATCTCCTGGAGCCAGTGGACCATCACCGCCACGGGCGAGGGGTAGCCCGCGTCGGTATCCTCGGCGATCTGGCGGAACTCCCCGTCGTCGATGTGCCATCGCCCGTCGCGGTAGAAGCGGCGGATCGCTTCGTTGAGCAGCTCCGTCGCGCGAATCAGATAGCGCTCCTCCAGAGTCGCCTGATACCCCTCCATCAGCGCCAGTCCCCACCAGGCGTAATCCTCCAGGAACCCTTCGGGACGCGGAGCGTGGCCCAAAAGTGCCGAGTGGCGTAGCGTAACCCCTTCGGCCATCGTACGCTCCAGCGCCTCCAGCGAACGCTTCGCCTGCTCTAGAAAGCGGACTTCGAAATGCCCCGCGTGAAAAAGCGCCCGGATCATCATCGCATTCCAGGAGCTCTGCACCTTCCGGTCGATGAAGGGATAGGGGCGTTCGTTTCTAATATTTTTTAATATCTCAAGGGCTTTGCCGATCACGGGATCCTCCAACTCCTGCGTCGAAGCGAGGCGGACGATGCTGCGCCCTTCGAAATTGCCCTCAGGGGTGATCCCCAGCCTGCGGGCCGTCTCAGCCGGTGCGGCGATACCACCCTCTTCGAAGGCATCGAGCGCCTCTTCGTAGGCATAGACGAAGTAGCGCCCCTCCTCCCCTTCGCTGTCCGCGTCGCTGGCGGAGAAGAAGAGATCATCTTGCATCATCCGATCGATCATAAACTCCAGCGTCTGCCACGCCAGGGCGCGGTAACACTCCCGTCGTGTGGCGATCCAGGCGTCGGTGAGGACCCGGGCCATGAGGGCGTTGTCGTAGCTCATCTTTTCGAAATGGGGCACGAGCCACTGTGCATCGGTGCTGTAGCGGCAAAATCCCCCCTCCACATGGTCGTAGAGCCCTCCTCTCGTCATCCACTCCAGGGTGTGTTCCACCGCCTCTATGAGCCTGGGATCCCCTCCCAGGCGTCCAAGCTGCATCGCCAGCTCCAGGGTCGAAGCGTGGGGAAACTTGGGTGCGCCGCCGAAACCACCGTACTGGGCGTCGTAGACTTGCAGAATCTGCTTGGAGACGATCTCTTCAAGCCGTTCGTCGATCTTCGTCGCCTGGATCTTGGCCTTGGGTCGGAGGAAATCGAGCACCTCCTTGCCTTTGGCGATGAGGGTTTCGCGCTCTTTGGCGTAGCGCGCGGCGATGAGCTCCAAAAGCTCGGCGAAGCCCATCATCCCGTAGCGCGGCTCGGGAGGGATGTAGGTCGCGGAGTAGAAGGGGACCTTTTCGGGCGTCATGAAGATACTCAGGGGCCATCCCCCCGCCCGGCCGTTCATCGTGACGAAGACCTCCTGGAAGTGCTTGTCGATGTCGGGGCGCTCTTCACGATCGACTTTGATGCTCACAAAGTGCTCATTGAGCAGGGCGGCGATGCCCTCGTCCTCGAAGGATTCGCGTTCCATCACATGGCACCAGTGGCAACTGCTGTATCCGATGGAGAGAAAGATCGCTTTCTCCTCACGGCGGGCCTTGTCGAAGGCTTCATCCCCCCAGGGATACCAATCCACGGGGTTTTGGGCGTGTTGCTGCAGATAGGGGGAGCTTTCATCTTTCAGACGGTTGGCCATAAAATTTCCTTTCTTGACGTATGAAATTCATAAATTTGTTGTTTTCGTTGATCTTTTTGAGTTATGATGACGAAAAAATTCTCAACATGCACTCCACACGGAAGATATACAATAGTTTTTTGAAACGAACTTGAAGTAAAGGAACACCCAATGAGAAGAGTGATCATCCCGATTCTTGCCCTATGGCTTACATTCACCGCGCTCCA
>CAYUXG010000224.1:0-2089 GCA_964448735.1 uncultured Nitratifractor sp.
CTACTTTTTCAACTTCCCCAACTCCACCAGAGGCTCGGTGAAGACTTCGTAGCGTTTGCCGGAGGGGGCGATCATCTTCATGATGATTTCGCTCAGTTCCCTGGAGACGGAGGCGTTGCGCTTGTGCAGCGGCACGGGGGGTGTGGCTTCGATGGGGTCGAAGAGGTGGGTGCCCTGATAGGGGGCTTCTCCGGCGAGCGAGCGGTAGATCTGCTCTCCGAGTACGAAGATCGCGTCATGCTCAGGCAGAGGCTTCCACTCCTCTTTTAGTGAAAGCGTTTCCCAACCGTGCATCCGGGCCCACTCTACGTTCCAGCGCAGGATCAACTCCAGCGCCCCCTTGCCGTAGGGCCGCAGCACCCGGCTCTCGAAACGCTCGAAACTCTCTCCTCTGCGGCGCAGATCCCGATAGGAGCGCAGCAGCTCCTCCACATAGTGCTTCGCCCGGCTCAGGGGGACGCTTTTGAGGATGGTGTAGGCCTCCTCCTGGCTGGCGGTCGCCTTGCCCCCGATCTGGATATGCACGCCGTAGACGGTCTGCCCTTCCTCTTTGACCTTGCATCCGATGAAACCGATGTCGCCCAGCTCGTGCACGCCGCAGCCCTTGACGCAGGCCGACCAGTGCATACGGACGGAGGCGTCATCGGGCAGAGGCACCGCTTCCGAGAGGTACTCTCCCATCTCGATGGCGTCGGCCTTGTTGGGGATGACCCCGAAGGGGCACAGATCGATCCCGGCACAGGCGACAAGTTGGTTGAAGTAGGGCGTAGAGACGTTGCGGTAACGATCGTAGGGTTTGGAGGCGAGCGCTTCGTCGATCTTCTCGCTGCTTACGCCCAGAATGTAGAGGTTTTGGGTCGTGGAGATGTTGAGCATGCCGCTTCCCAGGCGCTCGGCCAGCTCGGCGGCCTCTTCCATCGCCGTACCGCTGAAGATCCCCGAAGGTACGACCATGTGCAGTGCCCAGCTTCCGTCTTTGAGACGGATGCGCCCGGAGCGCTCTTCGGTACGGGGCTGTTTGATCATCGTCTCCCCCATTGGATCGAAACTCCGGCCCGCACGCTCTTCTACCGCTTCGATGAGCGTCTGCATCCCCGCCTCTTTGATCAGGTAATGCAGACGGTTTTTGTTGCGGTTGTCCCGAAAACCGTACTCTTTGTAGGTCTCGATGAGGGCCCGGTAGAAAGGCAGCACCTCTTCCTCCCTCAAAAAACGGTTCGCCGACTCGGCGATCGCTCCGACCTTGCCGCCGAGATAGACGTTGTAGCCGTACTCCCCCTCCCTCATCGCCAGGGCGAAGCAGCAGTCGTGGGCGAAGAGGTTGCAGCGGTTGGTCGCGCTGCCGCTGATCGCGGTGTTGAACTTGCGAGGCAGCGCGGCGACCCACTCGGGCTTTCGGTACCAGAGCCCCTGCAGCTCCTCCAGCAGCGTTTGGGTCGGCAGGATACTATCATGGCTCAGGCCGTCGAGCGGGTCGGTGACGATGTTGCGGAAGTTGTCCACCCCCGTCTGCCACGAACTGATCCCTACGCTCTCGAGGCGCTCCATCACCGTGGGGATCTCTTCGATCTTCAGATAGCGCAGCTGCACCTGGGCCCGGGTGGTCAAATCCATGTAATCCTCCCCGAACTCCCTCGAGAGCCTGCCGAGCATCCGGGCCTGCTCACTACTGAGCCGCCCGCCGGGAATGCGGATACGCATCATGAAGCGCCCCGGCGTCGCGGGACGCTCGAAGATCCCGAAACATTTGAGGAAGTAATCCTTATCCTCTTTGGAAATACTTTCGAACCCCTCTTTCGCATAGATCTTCAGGGCTTCGAGAGCCTCCATCGGGTTGCGGGTCGCTTTGAGTTTCTCGATTTTGTTGACTTTGACGTGACGGGCGCTGATTTCGGCCAGACTCATGTACATCCTTTATCGTAGGTCATTCATTTTCTATCGGAAGTATAGCCGACTCCCCCTCCACCTTACTGATTATTTTTTATACATGTATTTGCTTATCTTTTTTATACAATTCGACCGTCAAATCTTTTCAAGGAGTTTCGATGAAATTTGGTGAGCTCAAGACCGCCGGACACTTTCCCACCCT
>CAYUXG010000225.1:0-2085 GCA_964448735.1 uncultured Nitratifractor sp.
TTCTCTTTGTGGGCGAGGCGGCTGGGGAGGTGGTGGCGCTTTTCGAACTCTTCGATGATTTCACGCACTTTGCATCCTTCGATCACTTCCACGTCCAGCAGGACGCCGGCCATCTCGTGGATCGCTTCGGCGTAGTCTTTGAGAGTCTGTTTGACGTGGGCGTAGCGCTCGTCCAGGAGCTTTTTGACCGCTTCGTCGATCGCTTCGGCGGTTTTTTCACTGTAATCTTTGATGACTTGGCCGCCGCCGAGGAAGGCGCCTCCGGCGCTCTTTTCGAGGACCATCAACCCGGCGACGTCGCTCATGCCGTATTTGGTGATCATATCCTTGATGATGTCGGTGGCACGCTGCAGGTCGTTGCCCGCTCCCGTGGAGATGTCGCCGATGAAGATCTCTTCGCTAGCCCGGCCTCCCAAGAGGACGTCGATCTCCGCCAAGAGTTCGTGCTTTTGCTTGAGGAAGCGGTTCTCTTCGTCGGGCAGGTGCAGGGTGTAGCCCAGCGCTCCCAGACCGCGGGGGATGATGGAGACCTTCGTGACACGAGTGGCCCCTTCGGTGAGCTCCGCCATGAGGGCGTGGCCGCTCTCGTGATAGCTGACGATGCGCTTTTCGAGTTCATTGATCTTACGGTTTTTCTTCTCTAGACCGACGAAGGCCCGCTCGATCGCCTCCATCAGATCGGATTGCTCGATCTGTTTTTTGTTTTGCCGTCCGGCTAGCAGGGCCGCTTCGTTGATGATGTTGGCCAGATCGGCTCCTGCGAGGCCCGCCGTGGCCTTGGCGACCTCTTCCATATCTACGTCGGGGGCGAGCTTGACATCTCTGGAGTGGATCTTCAAAATCGCCAGTCGCCCCTCGAAGTCGGGCTTGTCCACCAGCACCTGCCGGTCGAAGCGTCCGGCCCGCAGCAGAGCCGGATCGAGGACCTCGGGGCGGTTGGTGGCCGCCAGGACGATGACCGGGGTATCGGAGCCGAAGCCGTCCATCTCCGCCAGGAGCTGGTTGAGGGTTTGTTCCCGTTCGTCGTTGCCTCCCATGGGGCCGCCGGCGGTCCGGCTCTTGCCGATGGCGTCGATCTCGTCGATGAAGATGATGGAAGGTGCCTCTTTCTTGGCCTGCTCGAAGAGATCCCGCACCCGGCTGGCTCCCACGCCGACGAACATTTCGATAAAGCTCGATCCGCTGACGGAGAAGAAAGGCACGCTCGCCTCTCCTGCGACCGCCTTGGCCAGGAGGGTCTTTCCGGTCCCCGGAGGGCCCACCAGCAGGACCCCTTTGGGGATCTTGGCCCCCAGGGCGATGTAGCGCTCGGGATATTTGAGGAAGTCGACGATCTCCTTGACCTCCTCCTTGGCTTCGTCCACTCCGGCCACGTCGTCGAATTTGACGTTGGGCTTTTCGCTGTTGATCAGCTTGCCGGCTTTACCTACGCCCAGGATCCCGCCTCCCATGCCTTTGCTCATGCGCTTGGCCAGGAAGATCCAGATGGCGAAAAAGATCAAAATCGGCAGAAGCATGCTGATCATTTCGCTGACGAAGCCGTTACCCATGACGCCGCTATAGTCGACCCCTTTCTCATCCAGGAGTTTGACGAATGTCGGATCGTTGGCCGGGATCTTTTCGGCGATGTAACGGACTGTTTTGCCGTCGTCCTCCCCGAGGGCTTCGATCGTGGTGGGGGTGATCTTGACCTTCTCGATCTTGCCCTCTTTGACCAGTTTTTTGACTTCGGAATAGCTCACCTTTTTGGTGACGGTGATGCCTTGCTGCTGGGCGATCATCTGGTTGAGCCCGCCGCCTCCCTGCTGGCCGATGAGGAGTTTGAAGACCAGGATGATGACGATGGAGAAGAGGGCGAAAGCCAGCAGCGGGTTGTCGTTGAAAAAGTTTTTGTTGTTCTTGTTGTCGTTTTTCTTGTTGGGGTTAGCCATTGCGTTCCTTTGTATTCCGGTAGATCAGTGTGATCCATTCATCTTGCTGCTTGCGCTCCAGCAATTCAAGCTCGGCGAAAGCGGGTGTAACGATAGCCTCTTTTTTATCCAAAATACCTGAAAGAATCAAGAGAGAATTATTTTCCAAACGTGC
>CAYUXG010000226.1:0-2069 GCA_964448735.1 uncultured Nitratifractor sp.
CGCCACCGACCCGCGCAACCGCAAATCCAATCCCATCGAGAAGATCGAAGAGGCGGTGGAGTAAGACTCCGTCCGCCTACCTAAGAAAGATCGATCCTTAGTAGACTTCCCGTCGATGGGCGATGCGGATGATCGTGATGAGCAGATAATTTCCTTCCCTCAGATAGATGATCCGATAATTTCCCGCTCGTTTTCTGAACTTCCCCCGATGTTTGCCTTTGAGAGGTTTGTCGTTGTGAAATCTGCCTTCTTGAAGATCGAGGATTTTGGCGGCGACCAAGTTCCGGGCATCGGCATCGAGACGAAGGAACTCCTTTTCCGCCTCTTTGTCGAAGGCGATGTTATACATCGATCCCCGCTTTTTTGAAGACCTCTTCGAGGGGGACGATCCGACTCTCTCCCGATTTGATGCGGTCGATTCGTTTGTCCGCGACCATTTCGTCGAGCCGGTCGAAATAGAGTTCGATGGCTTTTTCCACCAGGCTCGTGCGGGTTTTGTCGAGTTCGTGGGCATATTCGTCGAGTGCTTCGATCATCTCTTTCTCGAGGCGGATATTGATCGCTTTTTTCATCTGCTTCTCCTCTTTGTCCATACTTGTAGATACGATTGTAGATCAGATCCGGGGGATTGTCAAGATAAAAAGGAGGGGAGATGTAGAGCGATTCGACGAAATTGAGCTACAATTGCCAAAAAGTTTTCTGGAGCGCCGATGCGTTACGAATGTACGATTCCCATCATGAAAGCCCAGGATCCCCGGATCTTGGAGCGTTTCGGAGCCCTGGGGAAGGTGCTGCCCAATATGGAAGAGTCGCTCGAGGAGCTGCGGGATTTTTTCGATCATGCGATCCTCGACGTCTTTCCCCAGCTCTTGCCGGAGAACGATCCGAAGATCTCGCTGCTTGATTGCGAATATTTCCGCCTGGCCGCGGAGAAGCACTACCTGGCCTTCGCCCGCCGGGCTTTCGACGAGAACGGCGGGGTCTGTTACTGGCACAGCCGGGAGTTTGCCCAGGGGGATATGCAGACCTACCTCTACAAGATCAAACTCATGGACCGCATCGACGAGATGCTCTACTCCCGACAATTCGAGATCAAAGAGGGCAACACCCTCTTTCGCATCGAGGATTTCGAAATCCTGGAGTTCGCCCTTCGCGGCTTCTTGCGCGAACTCCTCAAAGGGGCGATCTTTTTCGAGCGGCGTCCTTTGGCGCTGGTGGCCAACTACGACCTCTCCCTGCCTGTATTGACGGAAAAGGCCGAAGATATGGCCCATTACCGTGAGCTTGCCCGCTCCTCGGGTCTCTACTTCCGATAGGTTGCGGCGATGCCGACGGAGATGCTCCTCGCCGCGGCGTCGATTCTCTTTTTCTGCAGCGTCATTCAGTCGATCATCGGCTTTGCCTTCAACCTCATGGCGATTCCGCTGCTGATCTGGAGCGGATTTTCCCTGGCCCAGGCGGTGGCCCTGACCTCGGTGCCGATCCTGGTGCAGGTGGCCACGGCGACCTGGAAGTTGCGGGAGCATGTGCGCTGGAGCGATGTCCTGCCCGCATCCGCGATCCGCTACGCGGCACTTCCCGTAGGAATTTCGCTGCTCTCTTGGGTCAACAGCCTGGGGACGACGACCGTCAAACAGGTCGTAGGAGGGATGCTTCTGCTGATCCTCTCGACCCAGCGTTGGGTACGTATCCGCCCGGTGGAGCGCTTGGCGCGGGGCTGGGATCTGCTGGCCTTTTCTCTCAGCGGCCTGATGCTGGGGATGCTCGCCATGGGCGGTCCGCCGGTGGTGCTCTGGCTCATGGCCCACGACTGGAGCGCCCTGCGCACTCGGGCGTTTATGGCGGCGCTCTTTCTCCTGGCTGCTCCCGTGCAGCTGGCGCTGCTTTACTGGAAACTCGGCGACGAGGTGGCGCCCTTTTTTCTCCTGGGGTTGGAGTCGGCTCCTCTGGTCATCGCCGGCTCGTTGCTGGGAATCCGCCTGGGTGAGCGGCTCGACCGGGAGCGTCTGCGCCGGGCGATTCTCTTCTTTCTCCTGCTGACGGCGCTCTTTTCCCTCTTCTCTCCCTGG
>CAYUXG010000227.1:0-2067 GCA_964448735.1 uncultured Nitratifractor sp.
AATCGGAAATCAGGCCAGGAACATTTTGTAACTCATGATCGCCAGGATGATGCCGTACATCACGACGATGAAGCGCTTATGCTGAGTGTGGCTGACGTGCTCTTTGAGCCAGATGCCGATCCAGACGCCCAGCAGCGATCCCAGACCGACTGCGATGCCGCTATGCAAATCGATATGGCCGTGCATCAGCCGCCCGACCATCCCCGCGACGGAGGAGAAGACGACGAAAAAGAGCCCGGCGCTGACGGCCTTTTTGACCGGGTAGTGCAAAAATCCCGAAAGGAGCGGAATGAGGATGATGGCTCCGCCGACACCGATGCTGATGGCGATCAGCCCGATGCCCGTACCGATGGCAAAAAGCAGCCACCAGGGCAGCGTCCGGCTTGCACTCTCTTCGCCGTGGGCTTTGGAGGTAAACATCCGATACAGAGCGAAGAGGACGAAGCCGATGAAGACGAACTGCAGCACCCGATCGGGCACCAGCGGCGAGAGGTAGCCGCTGAGGTAACCTCCGAAGAAGCCTCCGAAACCGACGAAGAGTCCGTCGCCGAGCACCAGCGTGCCTTTGCGCCAGTTGAGCCAGGAGCCGTAGAGCGAGCTAAAGACCATCTGCATGATCGAGACCCCTACCGCATGTTTGAAGCCAAAGCCCAAAAGCATCAGCACCGGCACGAGCACCGTCCCCCCGCCGATCCCGAAAAAGCCCGAAAGCGCGCCGATTCCGACGCCCACCGTTGCCAAAATTGCCGTCATTTTCCGCTCCAAAATCTGATGAGAGATTATAGCCTCTTCGCTATAATGGGCGTATGAGATTGAGTGAAGAAGAGATCGAAACTTTCAAAAAGGCAGTCAAGCGATGGGATGAAGAGGCGACGATCCATCTCTTCGGCAGCCGCCTCGACGATGGGGCCAGAGGGGGCGATATCGACTTGCTGATCCGTTCCCGACGCATCGGTATCCGACAATTGCGGCAGATTCGCCTCGACTTTTTCGAGCGTTTCGGCGAACAGAAACTCGATCTGATCGTCGACGACGGCAGCGAGAGCGATCCTTTCGTGAGGCTCATCCGGCAAAAGGCCAAAAAGTTATGAAGGAACTTCTGCGACAACAGACCCTCCAATTGCAAAAACAGATGCAGTGGCTGCAACACTCTCTCGAACAGTGCCGCATCTTGGGGATAAAAAGCGACTATGAAGTGGATGAATACGGACTTTTTGAAACTCTCTCCAGCCGCTACAGCCGTACGATCGATTTCTTGATACGTAAATACTTCCGCAGCATCGATCTCTATGAGTTCGAAAATCCCGGAACATTGATCGACGTAGTGCAACACGCCCACAAACGAGGGCTGGTGGAAAACATTGATGAATTGCGTCTGATGAAGGATCTTCGCAATAGTATCGTCCATGAATATCTCGAAGAAAAATTGGCTGAAACATTCGATGAATTGCTGGAATATACCCCGAAACTTTTGGAAATCTGCCGTCGCAGTATCGATTATGTCCATTCTCTCGAGGAGTTGTAAATGAAAAGTCTCCTACTCTGGACTTCCCTGCTTGTGCTGAGCAACGGCATCCTGTATGCCGGCTACCGCTCCAGCGAATCTCCCATCACCCCCGCCGTCAAAAAACGGATGATCGCCGGGCACTCCTGGCATCGGGGCTGTCCCGTCGCTCTCTCGGATCTGCGCTACCTGCGCATGAGCTACCGAGGTTTCGACGGCAAGGATCACCTCGGTGAAATGATCGTCCACCGAAGCGTCGCTTCGGACGTGCGCAAGATCTTCGGCGAACTCTACCGGATGAAGTATCCGATCCGCCGGATGCGGCTGGTCAGCGACTACAAAGGCAGCGACTACGCCTCCATCGAAGCGGACAACACTTCGGCGTTTAACTGCCGCAATGCCACGGGCAGCGGCAAATGGTCCCGCCACGCCTACGGCAAAGCGATCGACCTCAATCCGTTGGAGAATCCCTACGTCTCCCGCTCGGGGCATATCGCGCACAAAGCCTCCCTTCCCTATGCCAAACGCACACGGCGCAACCCTTTCAAACCCGAAAACCGCGC
>CAYUXG010000228.1:0-2052 GCA_964448735.1 uncultured Nitratifractor sp.
CGGTGCGTCCGGATCTGGTGACGCTGGGCAAGGTGATCGGCGGAGGGATGCCCGTGGGAGCCTTCGGAGGGCGCGGCGAGATCATGGCGCAGCTCAGCCCCGAAGGGCCGGTCTATCAGGCGGGCACCCTCAGCGGAAATCCGGTGGCGATGGCGGCGGGGCTGGCTTCGTTGCGCAAGCTCAAAGCCGACCCCGGCATCTACGAGACGCTGGAAAGTCGGGCTCGTAGCTTGACGGAGGGCTTCCTCTCCGCGGCGAAGGAGGCGGGTCTTCCCATGGTGACGGAGATTCGGGGAAGCATGTTCGGCTTCTTCTTCACCGACCGGCCCGTGAAAAACTTCGAAGAGGCCAAGCGTGGCGACAACGATCTTTTCCGTCGTTTCCATCACGGCATGCTCGATCGGGGAGTCTATCTGGCTTGCTCCTCGTACGAGACGGGCTTCATCTCTACGGCTACGAGCGATGAAATGATCGACGAGACGATCCGCATCGCTCACGACGTCATGCGCGAAATAGCCGGCGCCTGAGCCGGGGAAAGAGGACCGATGCCGGAAGAGAAAAAAAGTACCGAGCAGGAGCCCAAACTCAAGAAGGTGATCCAGGGGGCCAACGATCTGAGCCTGGGGATCTCCATCGTCGTAGCGATTCTCATCGGTGTGGCGATCGGCATCGGGCTGCAGAAACTTTTTGGGGTGCAGTGGGTGCTCTGGATCGGGGTCTTCATCGGCGTGGCCGCGGCCGGTCGCAATATCCAGATCGCCTACAAGGCGCAGAAAGCTTCCCTGGACGAGCTGGCCAAGGACCCGAAATACCGCAGCCGTCGTTTCGACTACGAGGATGACGAGGAGTGATGCGCCAGGTGGTGATGCTGCTCCTGGGCGTGGGCGTGATCCTGGGAGTGACGGTTTGGATGCTGGGGGGAAACCCGGAGTTTTGGAGTTCGCAGGTGGGATACTGGAGCTCTGCATTGATCGTAGTGGCCTCTTTCGGAAGCTATCGCCGAATGGTGGAGAAGCGGCTGGAGCAGGGGATGGTGGCGACGGAGGATCGGGATACGCTCGAAAAGATCGAAGATCCCTACGAACTCTACGATGAAGAGGAGCCCCAGCCCTCGGCAACCGATCTTCGCGAAACGATCCGGGAAGAGAAGCGCCGCCTCAAAAACAAGCGGCGTTCCCCCCTTCAGACGGCCCGGGACTCGGCACCTGCCTTTTCCTTCCGGCGGCTTGGGGCCTATGGCGTGCTCGTTGCGGGATTTTTCGCACTGCAGGGCAATGGCATGCTCTCGATCCCTGCCTATCTCCTCTCCCTGGCTCTTCCCATCGTCCTGACGGTCGGGTATCTGGTGCAGACCGGAGTGCGCAATGCTGGCTAGGCTGAAACGTCCGGGGTACTGGATCCTTTTCCTGGCACTGATCAGCGTCTATTTCTACCATCGCTTCCAGGTGGAGGAGAAGCTGCAGCAGCGCGAAGCTCTGCTCAATCTCTATCGAAGTTACGGTCAATCGGTTCTTTCCGATCTCCGGGAAAAAAACTTCCTCGCTCTTCAGAACCGTTTCGGAGAGGAGGGAGAGAAAAGAATCGATCTGGAAAAGATTGCACTTTTTATCGATACGCTCCATATGGAGGGAGAAGGAAACGTGCAGTGGGATCTCATCCGGGGTGAAGATGGAAATCTTACACTTTCAGGTAAACTGACGAAAGAGGGGAACGTCAGCTATCCCATCGACCTCTTTCTCGCACGTCGAGGCGGGAAAATCATCCTGAAACAACTGCGCGTGGGCCATCGGGAGCTTGCCCCTTCTCAGCCTTCCTTTCCCTTGGATACGATGCAATCGGCGAAAGCGGCGCAGGATGAAAATTTCACCGTTTTGCCCGTCGTGCAAGAGAATGAAACGAATCAAACGGCTCCCTCGCTTCCGGAAGAAAACCGCTCTTTACGCTCTTCTCAATAATCCCTGGCGACTTTGTACTCCGGATCGTCCTCTTCTTGGGTGATGTTGGCTTGGGCCCTTGCGAGGACGGCTTTGCAATCGTCGCTGAGGTGGCGCA
>CAYUXG010000229.1:0-2046 GCA_964448735.1 uncultured Nitratifractor sp.
CGATCGATCCGCCCGAAAAGCGCCTGGGCACCCCGACCGATCAACGCTCCCGCACCGACCCCGACGACCCCCCACAGCGTCGTCCCCAGCGTATCGAAGAGCAAAAAACGACCATAGTCGTAGCGACGAAGGCCCAGTACCAAGGGGAAGAGGACAGCGCCGCTGTAGATGAAGTGCGCTCCCGTCGCCAGGATCGGAGCTTTGCGATCCACGAGTGCCAGCATTCGTTCTGCACGTTCACGGTAGGAGGGGAACCAAGAGAGTACCCGTTCCCCAAAGCTTGCACCGGCCCAGTACCAAAGCTGATCGCTGCTCACTCCTCCGAGGATCGCTACGGCGACGGTCGGCCAAAAAGGAAGCATCCCCAAAGCGCAGAGCACTCCCGAAATCAGAATCATGGTGCTTCCCTCCGCGATCATCCCCAGATAGACGACGATCAAGCCGTATTGCTGAACCCAAGGGGTGAGCTCCTGCAATAGATGCTCCATCTCAGACTGTTCCCTGGTTTTCCAGTTCGAAGAGTTTGCCGTCGATCTCCCGCCGAAGTTCCCGGTAGGCTTCGAAACCGATCTCCCCGCTTTGGTAGATCTCGAGCAGACTCTTTTTCTGATCGAGCAGGATACGACGTTTCATCCGGTAGAGCTCTTCGCGCAGCTGCTCTTGGCGGTCGGGCTCGAGTGCTTCGAGCTTTTGGTTGATCTCGGAGAGCTCTTTTTGGAACTCTTTTTCGATCGCTTTGGCGCTGCGGCGGCTGATCATGTGGCGAGTGCGAAAGGTGCGGATCTCGTCGAGTGCGCTCTGGATCAAAGATGCCCGGGTTTTGAACATCTCATACTCCAGGATCTTGCTGACGGGTTCGATAATGCCCAAAAATCTCAGTACCGGCGCCATGCTCAGCCCCTGGACGAAGATGGAGATGAGCACCACCCCAAAGACGAGCGTTTCGATCATCGGCTTGTAGATGAACGAATCGGGAAGACTCATCGCCAAGACCATCGAAAGCGCCCCGCGCAGGCCGCCCCAGGTCAGCACCGCCACCCATTTGGCGGGAAAGCGAAAATAGGTCGGATAGAAGATCGCCCAGGTCCCGGCCACCACCACGGCGCGGGCGACGGTCACGGAGAGGTATGCCAGCAGGACGAAGGGCCAGAGTTTCCAGAGCATCTTCAGATCGATGGCGAAGCCCATGAGCAGGAAGATCATGGAGTTCATCACAAAGGCGATGTACTCCCAGAAACTCTCCGTCGCCAGACGAATCGAGGGAAAGAGCAGCCGCGAAAGCCCCCTCTCCCCCGTCACGAGCCCCGCCGCCACGGTACTCATGGCGCCCGATACCCCCAGACGGTCGGCGATGAGGAAGGAGCCGTAGGCCGCCACGGTACTCAGGGTGATGACCACCATCGCATCGTCGAGTCTCTCCATCACCGCACCGGTGAGCAAGCCTACGACGACTCCAGTAAGCAGTCCAAAGCCCACGACCCGCAAAAATTCGAGCAAGGAGCCCTCGATCCCTCCGACTTTTCCCTGGATATACGCCCAAGCCAGGGTGAAGACGACGATGGAGGTGCCGTCGTTGAGCAGGCTTTCGCTCTCGACCAGGATGCGCAGCCTCCGGGGCGCCCCCAGGCGGCGAAAAAGCGCCACCACCGCCACCGGATCCGTGGCCGCCACCGCCGCTCCGAAAAGGATTCCCACGGGCCAGGAGAGGAGATTGAGTGCGCTGAAATGTTGGCTGACGGGGATCATCACCCCCGCCGTGGCGAGGGTCGAGAGGATCACCCCCGGCACGACCAGCGTCGCGATCGTCGGCCAATCCCGCTGCAAATCGTCGCTGCGTAGGTGGATCGCCGCTTCGAAGATCAGCGGCGGGAGGAAAATCGTATAGAGCAGCTCCCGGCTCAAATGGGGAGGATGAAGCAGATGTAGACTCCCCAACCCCAAGCCCACGGCCATCAAGGCAATCGTATAGGAGAGGTTCAACCTCCGCGCCGCGATCGAAACCACGGAAGCGACGATAAAAAGGATAAGAATGACCGATTCGGTACT
>CAYUXG010000230.1:0-2037 GCA_964448735.1 uncultured Nitratifractor sp.
CGTCGCCTACGCCGCCAGCGGGTTTCCTTCGGGAAAGTTTCTCTTCTACGGTTTTCTGCCCCACAAGGGACGGGAGCGGAGGGAGGCTCTCGAGGAGATGCTTCGCTTCTCTTATGATACGGTGCTCTACGAAGCCCCCCATCGGCTGGAGAAACTTCTCGAGGAGATCGCTGCTCGTGACCCCGAAAGGGAAATCTTCGCCGCGAAAGAGTTGAGCAAACAGCATCAGTGCTACTACCGCGACAGCGCTTCCGGGCTTTTGAAACAGTTGCGGGAGGCCAAGGAGTTTCGCGGAGAGTGGGTCTTGGTCGTGGCAGGGAAAAAAGAGGAGCGAAAGGCTCTCTATTTCGAAGATTTGATGGATCTCGACCTTCCGCCCAAAGCCAAGGCGAAACTTCTCGCGAAAGTGACGGGCCAAAGCGTCCGGGAGTGGTACGACAAGCTCATCGATAAGTAGCATGCCTCCGACGGAGAGCACCGTCAGGAAAAAATGGTAAAATCCCCTATGATCATTTATGGGAAACAGGTGGTGTTTCATGCGTTGAAACATCATCCGGAACAGATCGAAAAGGTCTATATCGCGAAAAAGGGAGTTCTCCCCGGGGATCTCTTCAAGCGGTACGGGTCGAAAATCACCTTCATCGAGAACCGCTGGGCTCAGCAGTTGAGCCGGGGAGGGAACCATCAGGGGATCCTGGCCGAGATCGCCGACTACGAAACGGTCTCCCTGGGAGAGATCAAAGAGGGTGCTTTTCTTCTGGTACTCGATACGATCACCGATGCGGGCAATATCGGAGCGATCGTCCGAAGTGCCTACGCCCTGGGGGTCGACGGGATCGTCGCGACGGGGATCGCTCAGCTCAATTTCGCCACCGTCGCCCGGACCAGCAGCGGCGCTCTGCTGGAGATGCCCTTCGCGATCCATCGCAACATCTTGGATGTGCTCCATGAGCTCGCTCAGGCGGGGCATCGCCTCTATGGAGCTTCGATGGAGGGTGAACCGATCGAAGAGAAGCGTTTCTCCCCGCGCCGCACCCTGGTGCTGGGAAGCGAAGAGAAGGGAATTTCGAAAAAAGCCAGGCAGCGTCTGGACGAGACGATCGCGATTCGGATGCGGAGGGAGTTCGACTCCCTCAACGTCAGTGCCGCGGCGGCCATCATGATACACAGGATGAGTTATGCAGTTGAATGAAATTATCGAAGAGAATACGCTACCCACCATCAGCAAACGCACCCGCATTGCCCAGGAGAATCTGGAAGCGCTGGTCGATCGGGACTGGTCGAGGTTGAAGAAGGTCCAAGCACTGGGGTTCATCTCCATTCTGGAGCGGGAGTACGGCATCGATCTTAGCTCCCTGCGTCAGGAGTGCCGCGCCTATTTCGAGAGCCACGAACCTCCCCAGGAGAAGAAAAAAATCTCCGTCACTTCCGAAGAGGTGGCCTATTCGGGAAGAGGGAGGATCTTCAAAGTGGCGATTCTCCTGCTGCTGGCATTTTTTGCCTACGAAAGCTGGCACGTTTTCGTGGCGAAGAATCCGACCCTGGAGAGCAATGCGACTCCGGTGAAGAAGGAGAGTTTCTACGACTCCGTCGTCGATATGGCCGAGGGGTGGTTCGGCGGGAAAGAGACAACCGAGCCGGACCTAGGGGGACCCGACGAGGGCAATGGTGTGATGAAAGGTGCCTGGGCCGAGGAGAAAAACGAAAGTACCCAAGGCGCTCAGGAAAAAAATTCGACGGAAAAGGTAACCAAAGTTTCTGCTCCCAAGGAAGAGAAAGAGCCGAAAGCAGCTTCGGAGAGCAAGGTTTCTTCGACAGAGAGTACCCCTCCCGGGAAAAGTGAACAGGAAGAGGCGAAGATCATCGAAAAGGTAAAAGAGGAGCAAGCGAAGCAGGAGTCTCAGATGCCCCAGTCTTCTACCGTTGAAGCAGGTTCCGGCAATGGAGCGAAAGAGGAGAGGAAGCCCGGTGACGAGATTTCCCAAATGATCGCTGCCGCTACTCCAGAGCTCAGTGACGCCGGCTCGGAAACTTCCA
>CAYUXG010000231.1:0-2035 GCA_964448735.1 uncultured Nitratifractor sp.
AAGCTCACAAAGAAAACTCTTCTCCGAGATAATGTTTGCGTACCTCCGGATTCTCGGCGATTTCGTCGCTGCTACCCTCGGCCAGCATCTCTCCGTCGCGCATGACGTAGGCGTATTCGCAGATCCCGAGGGTTTCACGGACGTTGTGGTCGGTGATGAGGATCCCGATATCGAGCTCGGTCAATTGCCGGATGATCCCCTGAATGTCCAGTACGGCGATGGGATCGACCCCGGCGAAAGGTTCATCCAGCAGCAGGAACTTGGGCCGTCCCACCAGAGCCCGGGCGATCTCGACCCTCCGTCGCTCCCCGCCGCTGAGGCGAAAGCCCAGACGGTCGCGGATCGGCTCCACGTTGAAAAGCTCCAGCAACTCTTCGATCCTCCGCTTCGACTCTTCACGGCTCATCTCGGTCGCTTCGGCGGCGATCCAGAGATTCTCTTCGACGCTGAGATCTTTGAAGATACTCGACTCCTGCGGCAGGTAGCCGATCCCCAGACGGGCCCTCGCACTCAGCGGAAGCCGGGTCAACTCCGCTCCGTCGAGGAGGACTTCTCCCTCCGTCGCCTCGGTCAGCCCGCAGATCATGTAAAAGGTCGTAGTTTTTCCAGCTCCGTTGGGTCCGAGCAAGCCGACGATTTGACGATTTCGCACCTGCAGGGAAATGTCGTGGACGATCGTCTTCTTTTTGATGGTTTTTGCCAAATGTTTCGCTTCGAGTTTATGCATCCAAGGGTCCTATCCTATAGATTCTTTCTCCCTCTCGATCGGGGAGGATCTCCACTTCCCAGAGAGGATAGCCCGCATGGAGGAGAAACGCCTTGAGCCGATCGTTTGCCCACTCCACCAGGTGCCATCCCGGCCGCTCAAACTCCTCCAGGAGTCCCAAACGCACCAATTCTTCGAAATCGATCCGATAAAGATCGTAGTGATGCAGACTCTCGCCGTAGGAGTGCTGGAGAGAGAAAGTCGGGGAAGTGACGCTCTCCTTCGAGCCGGATTCGGAGGCGATCGCCTGCACCAGCGTCGTTTTGCCCGCCGCCAGATCGCCCTTGAGAGAAATGACCGCATCGGAGGGGATCTCCTCGCGCATCACTTCGACGACGCGCTGCAACTCGTCCAACCCCGCGCGGATCTCTCTCATAGCGCGTTGCTCATCTCCACGATCCGCTCGAGATGCTTCGCCGCTTTGCCGCTTTCGATCGCGTCTTTGGCGATTTCGATCCCCTCTTTCGCATCTCTGGCTTTTTCGTCGGCTACGAGGGCATAGGCGGCGTTGATCAGGACGATGTCCCGCTGAGCCTCCTCGGCTTCATTGGCGAAGATTGCCCGGGTAATGGCGGCGTTTTTCTTCGCATCGCCTCCCAAGATCGCCTCTTTGGGAGCCTTTTTGAGGCCGAGCACTTCGGGATCGATGATCCCTTCGCGAATCGTCTCCCCCTCCAAGAGCGCATAGCGCGTCGGCGCACTGATGGAGATCTCGTCCATGCCGTCTTCGCTGCTGACGACGAAGGCTTTGTGCGCATCGAGTGCCGCGAGCACCCGGGCCATCGTGTCGATGAACTCGGGAGCGAAGACCCCCATGAGGTATTTGCGCGCACCCGTCGGATTGGTCAGAGGACCCATGATGTTAAAGACCGTGCGATGAGGGATCGAGCGGCGCACCGGCATGATGTGCTTCATCGCCGGATGGTGGTTCATGGCGAAGATAAAGGCAAAGCCCGTCTCTTCGAGCATCTTGACCTGCTCTTGAGTCCCCAGGGCGAGATTGTATCCCAGGGCTTCGAGCAGATCCGCCGCACCCGATTTGCTGGTGATGGATCGATTGCCGTGCTTGGCCACCACCGCCCCGGTGGAAGCCAGCAGCAAAGAGACGGTGGTAGAGATGTTGAAGCTGCCGCTCTTGTCTCCGCCGGTGCCGACGATGTCGATCGCCCGCTCTCTAAGCTCTTCCGATAGCGGCAACTTCACCGAATGCTCCCGCATCGTCTCCACCGCCGCCGTCACATCCTCGACGCTCTCCCCTTTTTCGTAGAG
>CAYUXG010000232.1:0-2024 GCA_964448735.1 uncultured Nitratifractor sp.
TTGGGAACCATGGGCTACGGTTTCCCTGCCGCCATCGGAGCTCAGGTAGGATGCCCCGACAAGCAGGTGATCAACATCACCGGCGACGGCTCGATCCTGATGAATGTTCAGGAGCTCGTCACGGCGGCGGAGAATCGCCTCCCCGTGATCAACGTGATCCTCAACAACCACTTTCTGGGGATGGTGCGCCAGTGGCAAACCTTCTTCTACGACAAGCGCTACAGCGAAACCGATCTGAGCTTCCAGCCCGACTGGAAACTGCTCGCCGAAGCTTGCGGGGGAGCGGGCTACGACGTCACGACAAAAGAGGAGTTCGATACGGCACTCAAGTCGGCGATGGAGGAGGGGAAGGTCACCTTCATCAACGTCGCGGTGGACCGTTTCGAAAACGTCTTGCCGATGGTGCCCGCCGGCGGAGCACTCTACAATATGCTACTCGAACACAAGGAAAAGTGAGATGGACAAAGTCAGACGCGTCATTTCGGTCATCGTCGCCAACGAAGCTCAGGTCCTTGCCCGGGTTTCGGGTCTCTTCGCCGGGCGGGGCTACAACATCGACTCCCTCACCGTCGCCCCGATCCCCGATACCCAGCTTTCGCATATGACCATCGTGACCAAAGGCAACCAACGGGTCATCGAACAGATCGTCAAGCAGTTGCACAAGCTGATCCCCACCTTCAAAGTGATCGAGCACGACGAGATGGTGGAGAAGGAGATGGTGCTGATCAAATTCCCCGTCGATGCGCCCATCGGCGATCTCCAGGCTCTGTGTCAAGCCTACAACGGAGGGATCGTCAACGTGGGACCCGAAATGTTCATCGCTATGGCCGCGGACGAATCCCATCGCATTTCGCATTTCATCGAAGCGGCCAAACGCTATCATCCGACGGAGATCGTCCGCAGCGGCGTCGTGGCGATGGAACGGTAGTGACGAAAATCTTTGGATTTTCGTCAAGTGAAGAGTGAAAAGTTGAGGTTTGCGTTGCTTCGCAACGCATTCGCTAAAGGGCTTGAGGCTTTCCGCTTTCTGCCTTTCGCTTGAATAAAGGATGATCGATGGCACACTCCCTTCGTGAGATTTGCAAAGAGATCGGCGTAGCCTACGAAGGAGAGGATCGCCCGATCGAGGGACTGGCGACTCTGGCGGAGGCGGGGCCGGAGGATCTGAGCTTTTTTCACAACGAAAAGTACCGCAAAGATCTCTCCTCGACCCGTGCCGCGGCGGTGCTGATCCAGGAGCGCTACGCTTCGGAGCTTCCGGAGACGACGATCGCCTTGATCAGCGACGAGCCCTACCTCAAGCTCGCCTACGCGACGGCACTTTTTGCCCATCCGCTTTCGGTGGAGGGTTCCCGGCCTGAGTTGGGTGAGGGATGCCAAATCGATCCGAGCGTGCGTTTCGGCAAAAACGTCCGCGTCGGAGCCGGGACGATCGTCATGGCGGGGTGCTATCTCGGAGACGATTGCGTCATCGGAGAAAAGTGCATCCTCTACCCCAACGTCACCCTCTATCACGGTACGAAACTGGCAGATCGCTGCATCCTGCACGCCGGATGCGTGCTGGGAAGCGACGGTTACGGCTTCGCCCACACCCGCGAGGGCCGGCACGTCAAGATCCATCAGTTGGGCAACGTGATCGTCGAGGAGGATGTGGAGATCGGGGCCAATACGACGGTGGATCGCGGAGCCTTGGGGCCGACGGTCATTCGTCGCGGCACCAAGATCGACAACCTGGTGCAAATCGGCCACAATTGTGAAATCGGCGAAGACTCCCTCATTGTCGCCCAGACCGGCATCTCCGGTTCTTCCACGCTGGGGCGCAACGTGATCATGGGAGGCCAAAGCGCCACGGCGGGGCATTTGCACATCGGCGATTTCGCTACGATCGCCGCCAGGGGAGCCGTGACCAAATCTCTCGAAGGGGGCAAAGTCTACGGCGGCGTGCCGGCGGTGGATCTGCGTCTATGGAAGCGGATGCAGGCAGCCCTCATGCGTCTGGCCAAACAGCGCAAAAAATAGTTCCG
>CAYUXG010000233.1:0-2016 GCA_964448735.1 uncultured Nitratifractor sp.
TAGAGCCGGACCTTCTGGACGATCTCCATTTGAAAAGGCCCCGGTACCGTGCGGCCGATTTTTTCTTTCAACTCTTTGAGCTCCTTTGCATTCAGCGGGCGGGAGACCACCAGTTCGCAGCTGATGATTCTCTCCTTTTCATGTCGGATACTGACCCGCTCGATCTCCACATCGATCTTTTTCTCCAGGATGATCTGTCGATTTTGAAGGGATCGGAGCAATTCGGAATCTTCGGTCATCTGACGGAAGGAGAGGCTCAAAGGGAGTGCCACGAGGAGGGCAGCGACGAATCCGAGTCGCAGGCCTTTGCGCGCACGGCGAATGGGGGAGAAACCCTGCACCATGAAGACGATGGCAGCAGCGAAGACGATTCCGACGAAGTTGGTCAGAAAGAGTAGGAAGGCGTGGTAGAAGATCGAGAAATCTTGCCAGCCCAGGCCGATTCCCGCCGTGGCCAGAGGAGGAACCAGCGCGACGGCGATGGCCACGCCGACGAGGGAACCGCTGATGCGGGAATTGTTCTTGGCGTAGGCGGCGGCCATACCGGAGAAGACGGCGACACTCAGATCGAGCAGGGTGGGGTGAAGCCGTCCCGCCATCTCGTCGGTGAGCTCTCGCAGAGGAAGCACGAGTGTGGGAAGCAGGGCGAAGAGGAGCACCAGCGATACGCCGATCAGTGTGGTTTTCAGGGCACGAAAGGCAAGCACGGAGTCCCAACGCAAAAGACCCATGGAAAAGGCGATGATCGGCTGCATGAGGGGAGCCAGGAGCATGGCGCCGATGACGACGGAGGCACTGTTGAGAAAGAGCCCCACCGTGGCGAGCAACGTACTGAAAATAATCAGGGCGACGAAGGTGCTCTGTAGGGTGGCTTCCTGACGTAGGGCGGCGAAGAGATCCCGGTACTCCTGCTCCGAAGCGTGGGCGAAAAAGGGGAGTCCTTTTTGGATGTAGGTGACCGCTTCGTCGGTCTGGGGTAGATGGCCGATGCGTACGGTCTCCTTCTCCGATTGTACCGGGGGGTTGATCTCCCAGAAAGCGTCGGGTGCACAGAGCTTCAGCGCTTTGGGATGGATCGTGAAGCGAATCGGTGTAGGAGGTCGTTTCTCTCCGTCGATGATCACGGGAAGTTTGGGGTCCGTATCGATCTCGAGGGATGCCGTTTTGATCAGTCCCACCGATTCCGGAAGTTTACGGGGGCGAAAGTAGGGAAAGATCGCGGCGAGCAGATAGGCGATGTAGGAGAGGATCGAGCGGGGGGAGATGATGGCGGCTCGAAGCTGACCGTCGTTGTAGTGCTCTTCCGGGAGAAGGTTGGAGATGTAGCTTACCCCTCCCTGCCGGAAAATCACCATTCCCGTACCGGCGGTATGGATCGAGACTCCTTTGGCCGTAACGAGGGAGAGTTTGGCCATGGCAAGATGGCGGAGTTTGCCCAATTCATGCAAAAAGAGCCCAAGTTTTCGTTCGGAAGAGTGATCTCCCCAGAGGGTGCTTCGAAAGGAAAGAGGCGGTGCCTCACCGATCAGAGCATTGAAGAGGACCGGTTGGTCGTTACAGTAGAGCAGGTCGAGAGGGCGGGCTTCGGAGGTCGATAGGATCTCCAGTGCTTTAGCGGGATCGCTCTCCATGCCGAAAGCTTTGGCCAGGCTCTTTTGTTTGTCGGTGGGCAGAGTCGTCAGAGCCCATCCTTCGGCTTCGGCTTTGCGCATGATTTTCCTGAGCGTATCGAGGGAGACATGGGCCAGGATGCGGCTCTCTGCCGCAAAGGTGCGCTGGAGAAATTCTTCGGCGGGAATCGTCTGAAGGTCATAGCTTTGAAACAGTTCCGTCCATTCGTCGATCTTTCCCGCCGTCGTTTCATCGTACACCCAATAGAGAATGTTTTTGGGACGTTTTTTCTCTTCCGTCGTCACGGTCGCTCCTTTCGTTTCTCGTAAAAGGCTTTGCGGAAGGCATCAAATTCCCCACAAAGAATCGCTTCGCGCATCTGGCGCATCAAGTCGAGGTAGTAGT
>CAYUXG010000234.1:0-2004 GCA_964448735.1 uncultured Nitratifractor sp.
TGATCAGGGGCTTCATCTCGATGCCGGGGCTCTGGAGGGTGCCGATGGAGAGGATCAGGTCGAAGCGTCCCAGCTCCAGTTCGTCCAGTCGGTTAAGATCGTGGCAGAAAGTCCGCAGACCGGGCCAGCGCTTTTGGGCTTCGGTCAGGGCGTCGCAGGCGAGGTCGATGCCGGTGATCTCCAGGCTCTTTGCCTTTTCCCCCGCAAGCTCCCAAATCGGCTCCAGCTCGTCGCCCCGATTGATCCCCAGGTCGAGGATACGGCGCCGCTTGCCGATCTTTAGGCGTTGCAAAGCCCGCATGTAGTCGTAGGCGAAGGCGGGCTCTTCCATTTTTTGGATGCGGGCGAAGGTGCCATCGGTGGCGTATTTCTCCTCTGTTTCGTTTTTCTCTCGGTGGAAGCTCTCTGTCGCAAGCTTCTGGTAGCGGATGCGAACCCGTCCCGAGCCGATACGCTCGGGGGTGAGCATCCGGCATCCGAGCTGCTGGGCGAGGGTCGTCCAGGCATGCCAGGAGCGGCAGAGAAGCTGCTCCCCGTCGATGATGACCCTTTCGCCGGCGTAGCGCCCGGCGCAGAGGTCCGGGTCGGTGGCGTCGAAAGCGACGCTTTCATGTGGGCGGCAATCGAAGAGCCGCTCTTTGAGCCGGCAGAGCAACTCTTGGAGTTTGAGTGTCGCGTAATCGGGAGTCGTCATAGAGGGATTGTAGGCAACGGCGCTTAAACTTAAGAGCCGTCAAAAAGAGGAAGGGGTCAGAACTTGACGAGGCTCATGCCAAAGCCGATGTTGTAGCCGCTCATATCGGTGTTGCTGACGGTGCCTTTGAGGGTGAAGGTGAGATCCAGCTCTTTGAGCCAATACCAGGGGAGTTTGGAGCCGACTTTCCAGTAGAAGGTGGTTCCTCCACTCAGAGCCGTGTCGAAGCCGGTGAGTTCTCCCAGGTCATGATCGAGAGCGTTTGCGTTGACGTAGACTTCGGCTTTGACGGGCATGTCCCACCAGCGGGCCAACTCATGGGTGAAGAATCCGAGCCTCAAATCGCCGCTCCATCCGTGCTCGTCACTCAGTTCGGAGGGATCGTAGTCCAAGGTCAGATAGTGGGCCGTGAGGATGAGGTAAGGTTTGTAACCCTGAAACTTCGGATGCCAACCGGCAGAGGCGTAGAGGTCGTAGAGCCAATCGTCGTGATGCGTGTTGAAGTAGGCGTCGGCCTTGGGATTGAAAGCGCCGATCCTGCCATAGTCGCCGTCGCTGCCCAGGTAGAGGGCGGAGGCGCCGCCCATGAGGGTGAAGGTTTCCTGGAAGGTGTAGCTGACCCCGCCTCCGGCTTTGATGTAGAGCCCTTTGGTATCGATGTCTCCCGATGTGGTGCCGAAATCTGCATGGTCCTGTTCGTAGTGGCTGTATCCGACGGCTCCCTGCACATAGGGGCGGAAATCTTCGAAAAGATCCCCGAAGAAATAGGTGCCGGGGATGGTAATATTTTTCAGATCCACATCCCCGCTGTTTCCTTTGCCGTCGATGTGGTAGTTGCCCGAATGGAGGGTGTAATTGTTTAGCGTATAGAGCATGGTGCCCATCATGCTGCGATAGGCATTGTCGATCGAGTCGGCACGGAGGTTGCCTGTCGAGAATAGGAGGACCGTTGCGGCTAGAACGGATCGTATTTCCATGAAAGAACCTTTTTCCTTGACGGGGCTTTTGAGGGAGAATATGAAAAGATTTTATCCTAAATAATGCCGAAAAAAATAGCATTTCCCACGAGGGAAGAGAAAAGAATGATAAAACCCCGAGAATCATTCGGGGGTGACTCTTCGATCGATGTAAAAAGGAGTCTTAGGATCGTATTTTTCGCGCGTCGGGGCTTTCGAGTTCCATCACTTGCCAGGGCAGCCCTTGCCTGTTGAGCTCCTCCATGAAGGGGTCGGGATCGAACTCTTCCATATTGTGGACCCCTTCTTCGTACCATTTCTTCTCCAGCATGAGTTTCGCGCCGATCATCGCCG
>CAYUXG010000235.1:0-1996 GCA_964448735.1 uncultured Nitratifractor sp.
ATGTACAATGGCGTCGATGCATTCGGCCCGGTTCGGGCCCACATAAAATGCCGGACTTTCTGCGACATTTTATCCCTTTTTTCTTTGCATTTCATCTCGAATTTCTCGAAAAGGAACCTAGCTATGCAACGACGCGATTTTCTCAAAGGACTCTCTCTGGCCGCCGCCGCGGGACTGATGCCCTCCCTGGCCGCCGCTTCCGATATGCTGGAGAAGGAAGAGATCATCTCCAAGGAACGCAGACGCTTCCGCGTCACCTACGACTTCGATATCCGAGGCGAAGAGAAGAGCTTCCCCGCCCGGCTCTGGAACCCCATGCCCTACCAAGCTCCCTGGCAAAACGTTCGCATTCTGAATTTCGACGGCAATTACGACGCCTGGAACCTCAACGACAACAACGCCTACGACGCCGCGACGCTCTATGCCGAATGGAAAAAGAGCGACCGGCCCAAGAAGCTCCACATCGAGATGGAGATCGAGACCCGCTACCGCAGCGTCCCCCTCTCCGCCATCGAAGCCGCCTCCAAAAAGAACCTGCCCATCCCCGAAGAGGTTCGTTTCTTCCTCAAGCCCACCTCCCACATCCCCACCGACGGCAAGGTCAAAGCCCAAGCCGACAAGCTCACCAAAGGGATCGAAGATCGCTTCGAGCGGGTCAAGAAGATCTACGATTGGGTCACCGAAACGACCTTCCGCGATCCCAAGGTGATCGGCTGCGGCTCCGGCGACGTGGGCAAGATGATGAAGAGCGGCTATTTCGGAGGCAAATGCACCGACATCAGCTCCCTCTTCGTCGCCCTGCTGCGCGCAGCGGGCATCCCCGCCCGGGAAGTCTTCGGCATCCGCCTGGGGCTCTCGCACTACTCCAAAGCCCTGGGCAAAGCCGACCAACAAGGCGTCGCCAACATCACAACGTGGCAGCACTGCCGGGCCGAATACTACATCCCCGGCCTCGGATGGGTCCCCTCCGATCCGGCGGACATCACCAAACTCGAATTGGTCGAGAGCCTCAAATACGAGCATCCCAAAGTCCAGGAGCTCAAGCGCCGCTATCTGCACAGCTGGGAGATGAACTGGGTCGGATTCAACTCCGGGCGCGACTTCATCCTCTACCCCAAACCCGAGCAGTTCCCCATCAATATGTTCGGCTACCCCTACGCCGAGATCGAAGATGAACCGCTGGATTATTACCTCCCCGGAAGTTTCAAATACCGCATCCTCAGTCGGGAGATCACGCCCAAAGGCAAATGAGCATGAGCGAAACTCCGATCGAAGGGCACAAAAAGCTCGCGCGTAGCTTCGAAGCGATTCGGCCATGAGACTCGACTGCCGCGATCTGGACTGCCCCGTCCCCGTCCTGCGGACCAAAGAGGCGCTGGAGAAGATGCAAGAAGGCATCCTCGACGTGGAGCTCAACACCCTCTCTTCCATCGAAAATGTCAAGCGATTCGTCAAGAGCCAAGGGCTCTATTTCGAAGAGAAAAAGCTCGCTCCGCGCCACGTCGTCCTGAGCATCGTCAAGGGATACGAATGCACGCTTGACAGATCCGAAGAGAAACTTGTCAACCCCCCGTCAAGCCAAGAAGAGAAGACCAAAGAAGCGCTCCGAGCCGCCCAGATCGCCGCACAGGCCAAAGAGCGGCAAAGGGAACGCTCCTTCTACGCCCTGCTCTTTGGGGGCATCGTCTCGGCGATTCTGGCCAGCACCTGCTGCCTGGGGCCGTTGCTCTTCTTGCTTTTCGGCGTCAGCGTGGGATCGCTCAGTTTTCTGCGGGCCTTTGCCCCCTATCATCTCTACTTCAGCGTCGCCGCCGTCGCGGTGGTCGGCTATCTCTGGTTCGACTGGTGGCGAGGGCGCAAAGAGCGCATCGCCTGCGCGACGACTCTTTGCAAAAACTACACCCTCTACCTGAGCCTCGGCACTCTTTTCGTGCTCATCATGCTCAGTTACCCCTGGTGGGCGGCGATGCTGCTCTCGGGAGATTAATTCAAGGAG
>CAYUXG010000236.1:0-1986 GCA_964448735.1 uncultured Nitratifractor sp.
CGTCTTCTCTCCGATTCCTTTGACCTGGCTCAGATCCATCACCGTCTTGAAACAGTGCTTTTTCCGATAGTCGAGGATCGCTTTGGCCTTGGCCTCTCCGATTCCGTTGAGCGTCATCAGATCCTGAAGCTTGGCATTGTTGATGTCGACCTTGGCATAGAGCGCTCCAAGAGCTAGAAGCCCCAGCAGAAGTACTTTTTTCATTGGTTTCTCCTTCGATTGATTAATGAAAGATCATTATAGCTCAAGCTCGGTAAAACTCGCGATACCAAGCGACGAAACGATCGATCCCCTCTTGAATCGGCGTAGCCGGTTTGTACCCCAGGTCTTCGATCAGATCGCTGACGTCGGCATAGGTCGCCGGTACATCGCCGGGCTGGATGGGAAGCATGTTTTTCTTCGCCTCTTTGCCGATCGCTTTTTCGATGGCGGTGATGAAATCCATCAGTTTGACCGGGTTGTTGTTGCCGATGTTGTAAATCTTGTACGGTGCGCGGCTGCTTCCAGGATCGGGGTGTTTGCCGCTCCAGTCGGGATTGCCTTTGGGCGGATGGTCGATGACCCGGACGAGTCCTTCGACGATGTCGTCGATGTAGGTGAAATCCCGCTGCATTTCGCCGTAGTTGAAGACGTCGATGGGACGATCTTCGAGAATCGCCTTGGTGAAGAGAAAAAGCGCCATATCGGGACGCCCCCAGGGGCCGTAGACGGTGAAAAAGCGCAGGCCCGTCGTCGGCAGGCCGTAGAGATGGCTGTAGGTGTGGGCCATCAGTTCGTTGCTCTTCTTACTTGCGGCGTAGAGGCTGATGGGATGATCCACGTTGTCGTGCACACTAAAAGGCATCGTCTCGTTCAGACCGTAGACGCTGGAGCTGCTGGCGTAGGCCAAATGGCCCACCTCCGTATGGCGGCATGCTTCGAGCAGGTTGACAAATCCGACAATGTTGCTGTCAACATAGGCGTGGGGATTGCTCAGGCTATAACGCACGCCGGCCTGCGCCGCCAGATTGCACACCGCGTCGAACTTCTCCTCTTCGAAAAGCTCCATGATTGCCGCGCGATCTTCGAGATTGAGCTTGATGAAGCGGTAGTTTTCGTAGGTGTCGCTCGACAGCATCTTGGCGTACTCGATCGTTTCGTCACCCTCGATCCCCGTATCGTGCAGACGGCCGTATTTGACCCGGAGATCGTAGTAGTCGTTGATATTATCCAACCCGACCACTTCGTCGCCCCGCTCCAGCAGGCGTTTGGCCAAATGGTAGCCGATAAATCCGGCGGTGCCGGTGACGAGAATTTTCATAATTTTCTTTCCTTTGGTTTAGGCTTTGCGCCTGCGCTCTCGCAAACGTCGAAAAACCTTGGCAAAATCCACTTCCGCACTGCACCCGCCCCATTCGAAACGGTAACGATCGTCGAAAAGATCCGCGGCTTTGCGGTACTCCCCCTCCTCCAGTCGGAAAAGGCGCCCTTTGCGATCCTCGGGATAGAGCAGCAGATAGTAGGGGACACCCTCTCGTTCGTAGAGTTCGAATTTGATCCGTTCATCCCGCCGCGCGGAAGAGGGACTCACGACCTCTACGACGATGCGGGGAGTGCGGGTAAGGTAGGCTTCGCCCTCCTCTTCGCAGACGAGCACCACGTCGGGACGGACGACGGTTTCGTCGTCGATCTTCCAATCCTGCTCTGCGAGGACCATACACTCGGGGCAATCCTGCATCCCTTCGTCCAGAGCCACGATCATTTGCGCGGTCAAGAACTGATGATCGATCAAAGGACTCGGCCCCATCGCCTGAGGAATGCCGTAGATCAGTTCCCAATCCCCTTCCCATTGCCGATAATCGTCGTAGGTGTAAAACTCCAGGGCTTCCAGGGAACTCATCGCGCTCACCTATCCTTTGTAATTCTCCAGGTATTTGGTATCGAAGTTGTTCGTGATGAAATCTTCGTTGCGCATCATCTTGCGGTGAAACTCGATGACGGTGCGCA
>CAYUXG010000237.1:0-1981 GCA_964448735.1 uncultured Nitratifractor sp.
GCCAATCTGATCACCTTCGGCAACATTGCCTGCGGATTGCTGGCGCTCTATTTCATAGGGAAGAGGGAGTTTACGACGGCGATCGTGCTGGCGTGGATCGCCGGTGCGTTGGATATCGCCGACGGCAAGGTCGCGAGGCGTTTCGGCCTCTCGACGGAGTTCGGTATCCAGCTCGATAGCTTCGCCGATTTTCTCTCCTTCGTCATCATGCCCTCTTTTTTGCTTTTCTACGCACTGCACAAAAGCTCCCTTACGCAGGAGATCTTCCTCGGAGCGGTCTTGATCTTCTACGTTATCAGCGGTTTGCGGCGGCTGGTGGAGTTCAATCTCAAAGTCGATGCCGGCAGCGTCGAGAAATATTTCGAAGGGGTTCCCACGCCGCTGGGGGCGATCCTGCTCTGGGTGCTCTATCTGCTTTACACCTATGGCATCGTCTCCAATGCGTGGGTGATCGGCCTCTTGGTCCTGGTGATCGCCTGGTCGCTCAATTCGAAGCTGAAGATTCCGCATCCTTAAACAAGTGAATAGTGAACAGGGAATAGTGAATAGTTTTGGATGGCGTTGCAGGACAACGCCTTCTTTATTTGAGGAATGAAAAGAAGCAAGGATAAAGGTTGTCGTTGGAAAAGCTAAAAAGGCGTCTACGTGATTTTTCCGAGCTGGTGATGTTTCAGCACTCGGTCTTTTCCCTGCCTTTTATCTTCGTGGCGATGGTGGTGGGGGCGCATGGATGGTTCGGCTGGCGCTTGCTCCTGCTGGGGGTATTCGCGGCGGTGAGTGCGCGCAACTTCGCCATGGGGGTCAATCGTTGGCTCGATCGGGATATCGATGCGCTCAATCCCCGCACCCGCACCCGTCCCTCCGTCGACGGCAGGGTGAGCGAAGGGCAGATGATCGCTTTTGTGCTCCTCAATGCCGCGATTTTCGTTTTGGTAGCCTGGGCGATCAACGATCTGGCTTTCAAACTCTCGATTCCGATTCTCTTCATTCTGGGAGCCTATACGCTCTTTAAGCGCTTCAGCGCCCTGGCGCATCTGGTCTTGGGACTGAGTCTGGGGTTGGCTCCGATCGCCGGTGCGGTGGCGGTGACGGCGACGATCCCGGCATGGAGCCTTTGGCTCGCGGCGGGAGTGACCTTTTGGGTCGCCGGCTTCGATCTGCTCTATAGCCTGCAGGATATGGAGTTTGACCGCGCTCACGGCCTGCATTCGATCCCGGCGAAATTGGGCGCACGACGGACCCTTGCGCTTGCGGCGCTCTTTCACCTATTGACGATTTTGCTCTGGGGACTCTTTGTTTGGAGTGCAGGACTTGGGATTTTCGCCTGGGCCGCCGTCTTTTTCTCTGCCGTGATGCTGGGCTACGAGCATTATCTGGTGCGCAAAGACTTCACCCAGATCGACCGGGCGTTCTTTACGGTCAACGGCTATTTGGGCTTTGTCTTTTTCGCCCTCGTCGTCGCGGACATCGTTTTTCGCTGAGCAGCGGCATAAAACGCAGGGAGCTATCACATGGAAGAGTTTCTGGATATCAACGGAGTGGACGCTTCCTGGCGGCCGATTCTCTTGCCCGCATTGGAGGCGCTGGAGGAGGAGTATCGACGGTGGCTGCTGGCGGGGGAGGGGTACATTCCCGTACGTGAACGGGTCTTGGCAGCCTTCTCCTCCCTGCCTCCGCACAAAGTGCGTTCCATCCTCTTCGGCCAGGATCCCTATCCCCGTGCCGAAAGCGCGATCGGCTACGCCTTCATCGACGGAGGGGTGCAGAGGATCTTTTCCGAGACGGGATTGAGCCGCCAGGTCAACCGGGCGACGAGTCTGCGCAATTTCATCAAGATGGCGCTGGTCGCAAGAGGCGATCTCGGATGCGACGATCTCTCTCAAGCGGCGATCGCTTCCGTGGACAAAGAGCCTCTGATCGATTCGATCCACGATCTGCGGCGAAACTTCGAACGAGCCGGCGTCTTGCTGCTCAATACGGC
>CAYUXG010000238.1:0-1964 GCA_964448735.1 uncultured Nitratifractor sp.
AGCCGAACTCGTCCACCAGAAAGACTTGATGCACATTCTCCAGCCCCTTCTCCCGGCGCAGCTCCCGCAGCCTCTCGATCGCTTCGCCCACCGGTTCGTCGAGGCGGGCGGCGAAAAGCTCCGTCTGCATGAGGGAACCGGCCTGGTTCTCCTCGTAGCTTTTGAGGGTTTCGATCTCCCGGACATCTTCGTCGTCCAGATGGGAGAGGATCTCCTGCTCTTTGTCGCTGTCGATCTCCTCGATATCCTGCATCAAATCGGCGGCGTCGTCGCTGTCGAGCTCATCCACCGCTTCGGTGAGCTTCTTGACCGAGAGCTCTTCGAGCGCTTCGTCCTTGAGATGCTCGGGAAGCTCCAGAAGCACTTCGCCCAGATGCTCCTCGGGGATCGCGCGCAGGGCCTCGAGGAAAGCCTCGCGTCCCTCCTCGATCTCCAACTCTTTGAGCGCCCGGGCCACTTCGCTGGCGTGGTAGTTTTCGAAGGCTTCGGGCTCTTCCCGGAGACGCTGGAGCATCTCTTTCCCTTCCTGATATCCTATTTCGACACCCATGCCTGCTCCTTGGATCCTCTATTCTCGCCGGGGCGATCCTCCAGCCGTACGCTGCTGCCGGAGAACTTCTCCCAGCGGTAGGCAGCGCCCGCACCGGGATGTTCGAGGAGAGCGGTCAAATCCTTTCGGAGGCGAGCCGCTCCCGGGATGGGAACATTTCGGTAGCTGACTTTGGTGTAACTCTGCATCTTTTTATGATGCGTCGTCACTTTGCGGGTGAGCATACGGGGGGAGGACTTGCCCAGGACTTTGAGCGGATTGATCGCCCGCCCGTTGAGGTAGAGGCCGAAGTGCAGATGCGGACCCGTGCTACGGCCCGTGCTTCCGACGTTCCCGATGATCTGCCCGCGTTTGACGTAGCTGCCGTTTCGGACCCGAATCCGGCTCTGGTGGGCGTAGAGGGAGACGTAGCCTCCGCCGTGGCGGATCTTGACCACTTTGCCGTAGCCCCGCATCCATCCGGCGTAGATGACCCGGCCATCGCCCGCCGCGTGGATCGGCGTCCCTCTGCGCGCTCCCCAGTCCACCCCCAGATGGGGGCGGTAGCGGTGGAGAATCGGATGCCAGCGTTTGTAGGTGAAGCGGGAGGTGATCCTCGCACCCGGCACGGGATAGCCGAATCTTCCGTGCCCCCGGCTGCGCACCTTGACCGTTTTGGTCACGGTGTACTCCACCAGTTTTTTTCCCTTTTTCTCCAGGCGGACCTTTTTGTAGACATCCTTCCAGCCGTTGCCCTCCTCATCGACAAAGATGAAGCGGCGCTTGCCCCGCATCTGGACCGCGGCAGCGCGGATCTCGGGCTGACCCCAGGGCTCCCCCAGACGGCTCTTCTGCCGATAGGCGAAGGCGACCCGGTCCCCGTCTCGGAATTTGCGGAAATTCACCGCCCCGCGATAGAGTCTCTTGAGAAGGAAACCCAGCCGGGGATTGCGGGTCATCCGATCGATATCGGCGTAGCAGCTTTTGTGGATCTCCACGACCGCCTCGTCCTTCACCTGACGATAGACGATGGGAACGATGTCGAAACTGTAGCGGCCGCTCTTGAGATTGCGCAGGAGCTGGATCTGCATCTCCTCCCCGATGGGAATCAGCGCTTCGAGGAGCGTTTTCCCTTCCATCAATTCATAAAAGGGCTCGCCCGACTCGATTTCGTTGAGATATTTGCTGTCTTCGGGGGAGATCTCCCGTAGCAGATCCTGAGAAACGTTGCGCTCCTGGAGATATTCGGAGAAGGTCTCGCCCTTCTTCCAGACACTGCGCTGTACCTGGGCACTCTGGGCGATCGATATCCAGACCAAGAAAAGGACCATCGCCTTCCAGTATACTCGCATCATTCGCACTCTTTCCCCGCATTCGCCATAATTTCGGGATTATATCAGATTCGCGTTTATTGACCTTTGCCCCGGCACAATGT
>CAYUXG010000239.1:0-1953 GCA_964448735.1 uncultured Nitratifractor sp.
AGGCGACCCCCTCGCCTCGTTCGATCGCTTTAAGAGCCATGTTGAGCGTCAGTGCGGTATTGTGCGTGACCGTCATATCCTCCAGCAGGAAAAGGTGGTTTCCGTCGAGGACGAATCCGTAATAATCGTCCACTTTGTCCGGCTCCACCCTGATCCCGGTATGCAGAATCTCTCTGGCGGCTTTTCTCTTTCGTGCTCGTTTTCGGGGGATCTTGGTCGGGATGAGATCCAGGTCTCCTACGATTCTCAGCCGATAGACTTCACTCTCGTAATCTTGCTTCTTCAGGGTTGCTTTTTTCGATTTCAGCGAGACACGGAAGCCCAGACTGTCGGCCAAAAGTTTGATCTCCTCGGCCAGCGTTCGGTTTTTCTGGACGATCTCGAAAACATGGAAGCGGTCGTCGTAGTATCCGTCGCTGTCGATCAGCCCGGCCAGGAGGGCGAGGCGGATTTCGCGGGAGTTTGCCAGATAGGAGTGGGGGATATGTTTCATTTGCAAAACCCCCAACTCTCTTAAGAGCTTCTGCAGGGAGAAATCACGGTGAATGTTGACGGCATGTCCGTTAGTGATGGCGTAGATCGGGCATTTCCCGGCTGCCTCGTAGAGGTGCAGTTTCAAACCGAGCTTGGCGGCATAAGCTTCGAGAAATTCGACCACTTCGGGGTCCTGGGTGGCGATTCTTACGTCGCTTTGCCGTCCGTCTCCCAGCCAGATCCCCAAAAAATAGGGATCGACGGGAACTTCACGGTGGGGATACTCCACGGCGACTTTGTAGCCTTTGTAATTGCTCTTGAACTTTTCGCTTTTCTGGAGATAGTCGCGCACGCTGATATTCAAAACGTCGCCGTGACGGTGTGCACCCTCGTTGCGGCTGCGCTTGAGAGAGAGAATATGGCTTTCGTTGACGCGGTAATCGATGCCTTTGTTCTGGCGCACCCAATACATCATCTCCCGCCCTTTGACCGTCGAAAGCACTCGGCGCGGAGTGGAGTCGTCTCCCATCAGCAGGTCGCCCCTTCGGATATCTTCGACCTTTTTGAGCGTACCGTCGTACATCAAGACGCGGGTGCCTTTGCCGAGGCACTTGCCCATCGCCGGCCTGGCGGCGATGATGACCAGGTCGCCTTTGCCGAAACCGCTGGTCTTTTCGTTGAGATTGCGAAATCCCGTATCGACGCCGATGAGTTTGGAGTTGCCCAGGGCTTTGAGGCGGTCGATCTCCTGCATCATGGAGACGGTGATCTCTTCGGAGTTGCGGAAATCCTCGCTGACGCTCTCCTGGGTGATTTCGTAGAGCTTCTGCTCCACCCGATCCATCACCTCCATCGCCTCGAGACTCTCCTCGACGGTGAGTTTCTTGATCTCGGTCGCGAGGGTGACGAGAGCACGTTTGGCGGAGAGAGCTTTGATCTCTTCGATGTAGGCTTTGGTGTCGGTGATGGGGTTGGCGGAGAGCACTTCGACCATGCCCACCTCGTCGAATTTGCCCGCCTTTTGGAGCTCTTTGCGCAGGAACTCTTCATCAATGGGCTTTTCGTCGTTAAAGAGCCGCTCCATCGCTCGAAACAGATGCTGATGAAAGGGCAGGTAGAAATCTTCGCTCTTGAGCCGTGCGGCGATCTCCTCGTAGATCTGCGGATCGAAAATGATCGCCGAGAGCACGGCCCGTTCGATGTTGAGGTTGTAGAGTTGTTCCATCAAAGGGCCTTTGATAGAGAGAGTGAATAGTGAATAGTGAATAGTGAATAGTGTCGGCTTGTTTTGCTGCGCAAAACTTTTGTTAAATACATACTGATGTGTTCTCCATGGAAAAAGCTTTTCTGTCAAAGAAAAGCATACTATAACTATCCACTATTCACTATTAATCGTTCACTCGTTTTGCTCCGCAAAACGCTCCACCTCTTCGACGAAGCGGTCGACGAGCTCCTCCTCGGGGAGCCTTGCGACCACTT
>CAYUXG010000240.1:0-1951 GCA_964448735.1 uncultured Nitratifractor sp.
CTTCATCCTGGGACGCACCATCGGCTTCATCGGCCACGTCCTGGACGAGAAGCGCTTGGCGATGCCCATGTACCGCCACCCCTGGGACGATATCCTCTACGACGTTCACAAAGCCGAAGAGCTTTAAGCCTTCGCTCTTTTCATCTTCTCCCGAGCAGGGAGAAGGATATTTCTTCCATTTCCTCTTTTTCCCGCGTAAATCGAGTCTCTTTTGATGTTTTTGATTCGAAATCGAAGCGTTTTTTATTTCCCGCGAGGGAAAGAGGCGAAGCGGAGCGTTTATGCGTTGATCTCGCTTTTGATCGTCCGAGCCATTTGGGAGATCGTTTCGATCTTCTGTGTAGGGCTGAGAGCCTCGTCGAGGAGGACTTTGACGAAGGCGGAGCCGACGATCACGCCGTCCACGTCGCGGGCTTTTTCTCTGGCCGTTTCGGGCGTAACGCCGAAGCCCAGATAGATGGGAGTCTCGGTCGCTTCGCGGATCCGGGCGATCACGCCGGAGAGATCTTCGCTGACTCCGCTGCCGGTGATCCCGGCATAGGCGACCAGATAGAGGAATTTCCGGGCATCTTTGGCGATCATGGCGATGCGCTCGGGAGTGTCGGTGGGGGCGATGAAATCGATGAGGCTCAATCCCGCGCCTTCGATCATCGGTTTGTACGCGGCCGCCTCTTCGAACGGAAGGTCGGGGATGATGAAACCGCCGACGCCGGCATCTTTGGCTTCGGAGACGAAATTCTCGAGCCCCCGGTGATAGAAGGGGTTGAAGTAGCCCATCCAGAGCGTGTCGATCGCGGGAGCGATCTTTCGGGAGACTTCAAAGAGATCGGCCATGCGAAAACCCTTTTGGAGGGCACGGAGGTTGGCGCTCTCGATCACGGGGCCGTCGGCGACGGGATCGGAGAAAGGAATCCCCAGCTCCAGCGTATCGACGCCTGCTTCGGCAAGGGCCAGAGCCAGATCGACGGTAAAGGCGGTATCGGGGTACCCCGTGGTAATGTAGGCGACCAGTCGTTTCACATAGGTTCCTCGGAAAGAAATTGGGGATATTATACTGATTTTGGATAAAATCATTTCAGATTAATCGCGGGAGGCACCCTTATG
Source organism: uncultured Nitratifractor sp. (assembly GCA_964448735.1). Taxonomy (GTDB): domain Bacteria; phylum Campylobacterota; class Campylobacteria; order Campylobacterales; family Sulfurovaceae; genus Nitratifractor. The sequence continues at coordinate 1,105 of CAYUXG010000240.1, forward strand.
AGTATGCAGTCGGCTCCCATCGGGAAAAAAGTTACCGTCCGAACGATCCGGGAGATGAAGGGCGTTGAGCCCATCACGATGATTACCGCGTACGATGCGCTGTTTGCGGGGATCTTCGACGCCGAGGTGGAGATGATTCTCGTCGGCGACAGCCTCAATATGAGCTTTTTCGCCGAGCCCGATACGCTGAGCGCGACGATGGAGCAGATGCTTTACCATACCAAGGCGGTCTGCAAGGGGGTGAAACGCTCTTTGGTGGTTTTCGATATGCCCTTTGGCAGCTATACCCATCCGCAGCAGGCCTTGGAAAATGCCGTGCGGGTCTACCGGGAGACCTGCGCCGAAGCGATCAAGATCGAAGGGGGGCGGGAAAAAGCCCAAACCGTCCGAGTGCTGAGCGAAAACGGCATCGCCGTGCTGGCGCATATCGGGCTCATGCCCCAATCGGTGCGAGCCGAGGGGGGGTATCGTGTTCAGGGGAAAACGAGCGAGGAAGCGATCCGTCTGCTCGAAGATGCCAAGATTTTGGAAGAGGCGGGGGCCTTCGGACTGCTGCTGGAGGGGATGGACGCTCAGGTCGCGGCGAAGATCACCGAAGCGGTCGGCATTCCCACCATCGGCATCGGGGCCGGAAACGGCACCGACGGTCAAGTCCTGGTTTGGAGCGATATGTTCGGCTTCTTCGAAGCTTTCAAACCCAAATTCGTCAAACGCTATCTCAATGGAGCGGAGCTGATCCGAGAAGGTTTGCGGCAGTATCGGGAGGAAGTCAAAAGCCGGGCCTTCCCGGATGAGGAGCATTCGTATTGATGGTTATTGGGAGCGCCTTCGGCGCAGTCATTTGCGG
>CAYUXG010000241.1:0-1903 GCA_964448735.1 uncultured Nitratifractor sp.
TGACGAACAATCCCAAAAAAATGGAATCTCTGAGGGATATCGAAATCGTCGAACGCATTCCTCTCAAGATCGAGCCCAACCCCTTCAACGAAAAGTATCTGCGGACCAAAAAAGAGCAGATGGGACACCTCCTTTAACGATGGAAGATGGAGGATGGGAAATGAGGTCGCTGCGTGATTTGTGCAGAGCTTGAAAAGGCGGGCCTTACGCTCGATGCGCAAGCTTGCACGCGTTTGGAACGTTATGCGCAGTTGCTGTTGGAGTGGAATGCGACGCACAATCTCAGCGGGGCGAAGAGCCTTAGTGAGATCGAAGAGAATCTGCTCGATTCGCTCTACCCTTTAAATTTCGTCGATCGCCCAAAGAGTCTGCTCGACGTGGGCAGCGGGGCGGGTTTTCCCGGCTTGGCATTGGCGATCGCCTGGCCCGAGACGCAGACGCTGCTTTGTGAACCGCGCAACAAGCGGGCGGCATTTTTGCGCTACGCGGCGCTGGAACTGGGGCTCGATAGCGTATCGGTGGCCAAAAAGCGCGTCGAAGAGCTTGAACACGCCCCCTTCGATTTGATCGTTTCCCGGGCGGTCAGCGATACGGCGCTACTGCTACGATTGACGCAGCGGCTTGCCGACGAGAAAAGCCGCTATCTCTTTTATAAAGGGAGTCGGGTCCTGGAGGAGCTCGAAGCTCTTCCTTCCCGCTTGCAGCATAGCATCGTAAAGCGGGGGCAACGTCAATACCTTTATCTGATGCCCGAGGCAGGGAGGCCATTTTCGTCCGAAGAGTGATTGCGCTTTTCTTTCATTTTCTTCGGTCGTTCTGGAGGAGCTTTATGGGGAAAAGTGCTATGATTTATTTCAATATTTCATAAAGTGAGGTGAAGCCATGCAAAAAAGAGATGATTTGGATCTGGAGCATTTCCGCAATCTGCTCCTGCAAGAGCGTGAACGACTGCTTCGGGAGCTCGAAGGGGTCTCGGAAGAGACCCAAGAGCTTGCCGACGCGGCGGAGAATGCGGGAGATCGTGCCGATGCGGCGACGTTGGATACGGAGAACACGATCGATCAAACCCAAATCGAGCGACTCCGCCGAGAGCTCAAAGATGTAGAGGATGCCCTCAAAAAGATCGAAGAGGGAAGCTACGGGATCTGTGAAAAGACGGGCAAGCCCATCCCCGTGGAGCGCCTGGAAGCCTATCCTGCCGCTCGGACCGTGGTCGGAGCCTGATGCGCCGGATGAGAGAAAGGAGCGCCTGCGATGATACTTAAATTGATCGTCATCGGGGCGATTCTTTACGGAATCTACCGCTTGGCGGGAGGCCGGATTCTTCCCGAATCGAAGGGCTCCAAAGAGAAAAAAGGCCAGCAGAAGGGAAACGGGGAGGATGAGGAGAATACCTTGGTGGAGTGTGCCCGCTGCTCCACCTACGTCGTGAAAAAAGAGGCGATTTTTTTCAAGGGAAAGTATTACTGTTCTCGGGAATGCCTCGACGCTGCAAAATGAAAAGAGGAGCGCAACTATGTTGATATTCGGACACCCTTGGATCGAAAGCCCCCGCTTCGTCAAAGTCTTCTCCGTGGAGGAGATTGCCAAAAGCACGGCGGCGGACATTCTCTTGCTCGAGCCGCTCAACGTCTCCATCGAGCTGGCTCGCCACGCCAAAGCCAACGAACTTCCCTACGCCGTGACGATCAATTCCCTCAAAGAAGCTTTGTTGGCCAATGCCCTGGGAGCCCACTACATCCTCTGCCAGCATGAGCAGGCGATCGAAATCCAGAAGGTGGCGGAGGAGTATCTCTTCGATACGAAGATTCTCGTTCTCGTCGAAGAGGAGCGGGAGATCGAAACCATGGCCCGCTTCGGGATCGACGGGGTCCTCTTTTCCCGGGCCATCGCCCAGCTCTGA
>CAYUXG010000242.1:0-1895 GCA_964448735.1 uncultured Nitratifractor sp.
TTGGCGACTTCGGCGGCGAAGTCCTCTTCGACTTTCTCGACGCCTTCCCCCAGCTCGAAGCGGATGTAGTCCACCAGCTTGGCGCTTCCGCCGGCCTCTTTGGCGGCTTTGGCCACATATTCGCCGACGCTGATCTTGTCGTCCATGACGAACTTCTGATTCTCCAGAGTGTTGTCCTGCAAAAAGCGCTTGATCTTGCCGGGGAGGATTTTCTCCAGGATGTTTTCGGGCTTGCCCTCTTTGAGGAGCTGCTCTCGGGCAATCTCTTTTTCCTTCTCGATCGTCTCGGCGGGAACCGCCGCTTCGTTGAGATAGGAGGGGTTCATCGCCGCGGCGTGCATGGCGACGTTTTTGAGCGCCTCTTTGACGGCGGGGCAAGTCTCGGGCTTGTCGCACTCGGCGGCGACGAGGACGCCGACGCGACCGCCGGCATGGACGTAGCCGTTGACGGCGACATTCTCGGCACCTTCGATGCGTGCGACGCGGCGAACGACCAGGTTTTCTCCGATGGTGGCGATCTGAAGCGCCAGGTACTCTTTGAAATTCTCGCCGTTGATTTCACTCTCGAGAATCTCTTCGGCGCTGGCAAGCCCTTTGGAGAAGGCGTGCTCGACCACTTCGTTCGCAAACGTCTGGAACTTCTCGTTTTTGGCGACGAAGTCGGTCTGGGAGTTGATCTCCACCATGATGCCGGCGTGATCTTCGATCTTCATCGTGATCGCACCCTCGGCGGCAACTTTGTCGGCTTTTTTGGCCGCAGCGCCGAGGCCCTTCTTGCGCAGCCACTCGACGGCGGCTTCCATATCTCCGTCGGTCGCGGTGAGAGCCTGCTTGCAGTCCATCATCCCCGCGTCGGTCATCTCCCGAAGTTTTTTGACATCTTTGGGTCCGAAATTTGCCATCTTACGCCTCCTCTTTTGCAGTTTCCGCTTCTTCGCTTGCTGCGGGTGCTTCGTTTTTGGCCTCTTCGACGATCTGCTTGACTTCCTCTTCGCTTACGTTGGCGGCAGCGGCAGCCTCCTCGTTGACGGGGGCTTCGCCCTCAGCCTCTTCGCTTCCGCCGTGCTCCTCTTCGTAGATCGCTTTGCCTTCGAGGATCGCATCGGCAATTTCGCGGCAGAAAAGGTTGATGGAGCGGATCGCATCGTCGTTGCCGGGGATGGGATAATCGATCAGATCGGGGTCGCAGTTGGTATCCAGAGGAGCGATGACGGGCATCCCCATCCGGCGCGCTTCGTTGACAGCGATATGCTCTTTGACCGCATCGATGACGAACATCATATCGGGGAGCTTTTTCATGTGGCGATAGCCCTCAAGGTAGTTCAGGAGCTTCTCTTTTTTGCGGCGCAGCATCAGAGCCTCTTTTTTGGTCAAGAGGTTGATCTGGCCGTTCTCTTCCATCTGCTCGATGATTTCGAGCTTGCGGATGGACTTTTTGATGGTGGGATAGTTCGTCAGCATACCACCCAGCCAGCGGGTCGCGACATAAGGCATCCCCGCACGCTCGGCATGCTCTTTGACGGCGCTGCGTGCCTGCTTTTTAGTTCCGACGAAGAGAATCGTCTTGCCCTCGGCGGCGGCGTCACGTACGACGTTGTAGGTATATTTGAAATAGCGCAGGGTTTTTTGCAGGTCGATGATGTAGATATTTTTGCGCTCGCCGAAGATGAATTTTTTCATTTTGGGATTCCAGCGGCGTGTCTGGTGTCCGAAGTGCACTCCGCACTCGAGCAGGTCTTTCATGGTTACCATATTGTCTCCTTGAGAATAGTTTCTTGTTTCGGATCGCTCTCGATCACCTCAGGTTTGGTCCTCTGCAGCCCTCAATGCCTCACGGCACAACCTGTGCAAGGAATAACTGCATGAGTATTTTCCTATCCCACCGTGGAACAGGA
>CAYUXG010000243.1:0-1890 GCA_964448735.1 uncultured Nitratifractor sp.
ATTCTCGAAGGGCTCGGGGTTTTCGAGCGGGACGAGAGGGGCTTGCTGAAGCTCCGTTCGCTCTATCGTATCGGCCGACTCTACATCGCCAAGGACGGCCGGGGGTATCTCGAAGCCGAATCCAAAGAGGAGAAAGATCTCCTCATCGACCCCAAAGATCTGGAAGACGCCAAGCACGGCGACGAAGTGCTGGTGCGCCGCATCATCGCCCGCAGGGGGCGGGCCAGTGCGAGAGTCATCCTGGTGACCCGACCGGCGCATATCACCTATCTGGGCTATACCCACCGCGACGCTTCGGGCGATTTCGCCGTGCTCAACCTCAAAACGGGCCAACCCACCGAAGCGATCATGCCCGGAATGGATCTCAAAGCCTTCAAACTCGGCACCGTTTTGCTCATCGACGCGGAGAGTTCCCGGGTCCGGGAAGTCCTGGGCCATCTGGGCGATCCCCGTGTGGACGAGCGGATCTCCCTCTTGCTCTACGGGCGCAAAGACGACCGCTTCGAGCCCGACGCGGTGGAACAGGCGCTGGCGATCCCCTCCGAAGTGCTCCCCGAGGAGATTGAAGGGCGGCTCGATTTGCGGGATCTGAGCTTTTGCACCATCGATCCCGTTACCGCCAAAGACTTCGACGACGCCATCTATTTCGACCTGAAGCACCACGTCCTCTACGTCGCCATCGCCGACGTCAGCCACTACGTCCCCTACTTCAGCCCCATCGACAAGGAGGCCAAGGAGCGGGGCTTCACGACCTACCTGCCCCACAAAGCCTTCCCCATGCTCCCGAGAGAGTTGAGCGAAAACATCTGCTCCCTCAAGCCTCACGTCGATCGTCTCGCCTTCGTCGCCAAAATCACCCTCGACCCCGAAACGCTGCGACCTTTAAAAGAGGAGTTTTTCGAAGGGGTCATCCACTCCAAGCGCCGCTTCAATTACGACGAAATCGACGCCGTCTTGGAGGGCAAAAAGAGCGATTTCACCCCCGCAGAAGAGGAGATCTTCTCCTGGCTGCTTCCTCTGCAGAAGCTCACGCTGCGTCTGAAACAAGCGCGTCTTAAAGAGGGCTTCGATTTCCGAAGCGACGAGGTCAAACTCTCCATCGACGCCGACCACGAGCTCAAAGAGACCACGATCGAGACCGGGACACCCTCTCACAGCCTCATCGAAGAGTGCATGCTCTTAGCCAACCAGGCCGCCGCCAAGCGTTTCGAGGGTGACGGGGACGGGATCTTCCGCATCCACGAAGCCCCCGAGATGAGCAAGATCGAAGAGCTTCTGGAGGAGCTGGCCACCGTAGGGATCTTCGTCGAAGTCTCCGATGAAGCCAAAGCCCCCGCCGTCATCCGCGCCATCCAGCGCGAAGCCGAGCGTCTCGGACTCCAATCGGAGGTCGATACCCTCATCATCCAATCTCTGCGCCGGGCCAGCTACTCCCCCTTCAACGTCGGGCACTTTGGCCTGGGATTCAAACGATACAGCCACTTCACCTCCCCCATCCGCCGCTACCCCGATTTGATCCTCCATCGCCTCATCAAATCCGATCTGCAAAAGGATACGGAGAAAGAGGCCTATCTGCTGCGCAACATCGAATCCCTCTGCGTACGGGTCAGCGAACTCGAACGCGACGCTACCAAAGCCGAGTGGGATTTCCGCGACCGCAAATTCGCCCGCTGGGCCAAGCGCCGGATCGGCCAACGCTTCCCCGCCCAGATCCTGGAGATCGACCTGGAAGATACGAACAAAGGCGCAAAAGCCGTCATCGAATGCGAAATGCAAGGCATCGTCGTTCAGCTGCGCGAATACGACGCCCTGCTCTTCGAGCGCATCGAAGTGGAGATCACCGAAGCCGACATCGCAAAAGCCGTCATCGAAGCGAAACAAACGGGAAAA
>CAYUXG010000244.1:0-1872 GCA_964448735.1 uncultured Nitratifractor sp.
ACGAGATTTACATGGAAGCATGGAAATTCGGTCTCAAATCGACCTATTATCTACGCAGTCAATCCCCCGAAGCCGTCGCCGCCGAAGAGGGTGTCGAAGACCGCAGCATGGAGTGCGTCGGCTGTCAGTAAAGCTCCCCTGCATGCATCCTCTTGCCAAAAGAGTTTGACAAAAGAAGAAGGAGTTTACAGCTTAAAACTTCGCTCCTAGATTCATACTGAAAATCGGCAGCAGCATCGCCATCACGATCACACCCACAATTCCGCCGATGAGGAGCATCATCAACGGTTCCATGAGGCTAAGCAGCATTTTGAGCCGATCCTCGTTCTCTTCGCTATAAAGTTTGGAGAGATTGAGCATCACCGAAGCCACTTCGCTCGACTCCTCGCCCAAAGCCAGAGACTGCATAAAATTCCGTTTAATCTTCGCTCCCTTGCTCATGTGCAGCGCATTGGAGAGTTTATTTCCCTCGACGACTTTCTGGGTTGCCTGGCTGAATCGCTCCCGAAGTGCCGCATTGTTGAAGGTGGTACCGGCAAGCTGCACCGCCTGAGCATAGGAGACTCCCGAATCGAGCATCAGCGCCAGGATATAGCTGAAACGGGCCAATTCATGATTTTGAATCAGATCCCCAAAAACCGGCACACGCAGCAGTATCCGATCGATCCATCGCTTGAAGGAGTCGATTCGGCGATAGGCGATACGATAGAGCAGGATCAAACCGACCGTCCCACCGATCAAGCCGATGTAGTGATGAGAGAGAAAGTCGCTGAGGCCAAGGACGAATTGGGTGATCCGGGGAAGCTCCTGGCCCGTATCCTCGAAGATCCCCGTGATCTTGGGAACGACATAGGAGATGAGAAAACCGGTCATCCCCATCGCTACGACAAAGATAAAGAGAGGGTAGGCCATGGCATTGGCCACCTGCTTACGGACCTTGCTCTGGAGGGAGAAAAAGCCCCCCATGTTTCTGAGCACTTCGACCATTTTCCCGCTTTGGCCCGCCACGCGAAGACTCTGCAGAAAAAACTCCGGCAATTGATAAATCTCTTGTTGGCTGAGCGCCTTGTCGAGGGATTGCCCCTCCTCCACCCGACTGCGCACCTCCCCCAGAAAGGCAGCGTATCTCTTCTCTCCCCGGTGTTGATTCTCCATCAGACGCAGGGCCGTAAGAATCGTCATCCCGGAGCCCAGATAACTGGAAAGCTCCTTGGCGAAGGCGCTAAGCTGATTCCCCGGCATCTTCCGAGTCATCAGAGCTTGCCAGCCAAGCTCCCGGGCCGCCTTCAACGTCTCATAGTAGATGCCCTGGGCACGGAGCTGGCTTTTGGCCTCTTCCTCGGAACCGGCAGTGATCCTTCCCTTGACCCGCTGTCCGCTTTTGTCGATCCCTTTGTATTTGAACTGCATTCAACCCCGTCTATGATGATCTTATGGTCTGACCGGATTCCCGGCATTCTACGACTGTTGACAGCTGCTACGCCCGGCAAACCATCCTTCGTGATACTCACTGTCGCTGTTGAAGCGTTCACTGCTCTTGCTATAGTCTCCCTGTGCAGTCTTGCAGCCATCTTGGTATCCCTCTTGGAAAGAGGGACTTTTTTGGCTCAAATCGACATGATGGGCCGGAGAGGGTTCGCTAACGGGGTTGTACCACACCGTCGGCCCGCATCCGGAGAGCAACATCACTCCCGCCAAGCAAATCCATCCATTTTTCCATCCTCCTTTTCCCATCGACGAGCACCCCCTTTATGCAATTCAGATACGTGAAATGATCAAGATTGTAGCAAAAGTTCATTAGGCGGCGAGAGTCGTTATAATGGTTTTATCTTTTTCTGTTCCAAAGGATCCAAATGAAACGAGTGATTTCCT
>CAYUXG010000245.1:0-1835 GCA_964448735.1 uncultured Nitratifractor sp.
GGTGGATTTCGTACCGGCTGTCAATACCCGAGAAGCCGACGATGCTTACTACATCGAAGTGGACCTTCCCGGGGTCAAAAAGGAGGATATCTCCATCGACGTCAAAGACAACGTGCTTACCATCTCCGGCGAGCGCAAGGTCGAAGAGGAGCGCAAAGAGGATGAGTTCTACCGCGTCGAGAGCTTCTACGGAAAATTCGAGCGGAGTTTCACTCTCCCCGAAGACGTGGATGCGGACAAGATCGAAGCGGAAGCCAAAGACGGCGTCTTGACGGTGAAGATTCCCAAAGCCCAAAGCGTGGACAAAGCGCCCAAAAAGATCGAGATCAAATAAAGGAGGTGCCCCATGAGCGACATCAAAAACGAAGTGCAGAATGTGGAGAAAAAAATCGAAGAGGGAGTGGTGGAGACCGGCAGAAAGCTGAAAGAGGCCCTGAGCAACGTCGCGAGCCACTTACCTCTGGCCAATCTTTCTCGCAACCGCCAGAAGGATACCTTCACCGTCGAAGTGGACCTTCCGGGCGTCAAGAAGGAAGATATCAACGTCAGCATCGAAGGCGACTACCTGACCGTCACCGCCGAACGCAAAATGAAAGAGGAAGTCAAGAAAGAGGACTACTACCTGATGGAGAGTGCCTTCGGAAAGTACACCCGAAGTTTCTATCTGCCGGAGGATATCGACCGCGACAGCATCGAAGCCCGTTATGAAAACGGCCGATTGGTCATCACCTTCGAAAAAGTCGCAGCCAAAAAACGGCGGGATATCGCAGTCAAATAAGCCGCCCGAAAGAGAAAAAGGAGGATCATTCCTCCATCTCATCGATACAAAGGAGCATCACCATGAAAGAGAGCGTCGCAGAAAAACTCAAAGAGGTCATCGCACCCAACAAAGAGAAAGAGAATCTGGGTCATGTCAATATCCATCAGACCCGGGAGTTGATCCGGGATGCGGGAGCGGTGCTCCTGGATGTTCGTCCCCCTGCGAAAGTCGCAGGCGACAATGCCCAGGAAGCCGATATTCCCAATGCCTACTACATGCCCTACCCCTCCTTCGACGAGTACGTGGATGAGCTGCCGGTGAACAAAGCCGACCCCATCGTCGTCGCCTGCCTCAAAGGATGGTTCGCCAACCGCGTCATGGGCTATCTGGAGATGCTAGGATACAGCAACGTCTACGTCCTCGACACCAGCATCGAAGATCTGATCGAAGTGCACAAAGCCGAAAAAGAGCAAGCCTAATCCACTTGACGGCGCCTCTCGGCGCCTCATCTGCCAATCCAATCCACTTTTTTCCCTGCCTGTCTTTTCTGCTATCATAAAGAAAACTTTTTCAAAGGATAAACGAATGAAACGATGGATACTTCTTTTTTCTCTTCTCTTTTTCATAGGAACCCAGCAGGCTGCGGCAGAATCGAAACAGATCCTGGACATGCAAATCAAAGAGACGGTGCAGAACTTTATCCGACAGGCAAAAGGGGGCAAGGATTTTTTGGCCAAAACCAACGGTTATCTGGTCATCCCCAATCTTTACAAAGCCGGCTTCGTCGTCGGGGGTGAATATGGAGAGGGCGGCCTTATCGTCAACGGCCAAATTGTGGATTACTACTCCATGCTCTCCGCTTCCATCGGATTTATGGCCGGCGCACAGAAGCGTTCCCTTATCATCGCCTTTCTAACCCCCCAGGCCCTGCAAAGCTTTCGCAGCAGCAACAAATGGAAAGTGGGCGTCGACGGTTCCATCGCCTTCGTCGACTGGGGCGGTGGGGTCGATCTCAGCACGATCGATTTCAAAAAATCGATCGTCGCCTTCGCCTTCGACAACAAAGGGCTCATGG
>CAYUXG010000246.1:0-1833 GCA_964448735.1 uncultured Nitratifractor sp.
GATTCTATCACCCCAAGCTTTCCCGAAAACTGATTCCCGTCAACGTTTCCGAGAATTTTATGATAAAATTCCTTCGTAAACCTGAGAAATATACTCAACATTAAAAAGGAGCCTTTATGGTCGCAGGAATGCCCCAACCCGCTTATTATATCTTCAAGTGTCAGCAGAGTGCCCCTCCGGGGATGCCCAAGCCCAGCTGTGTCCGTCAGGACGATCCCGAGAGTCAGCAGCTTTTCCAATACCTGGCCCAGCAACTGATGATGAAAGGCCTCATCGCGACGGTGCAGCCCGTGCAAACCGGATGCCTTGGGCGTTGCCAGCAGGGTCCCGTCATGCTCGTCGAGCCCGGCCACACCATGTACGTCGGACTGACCAAAGAGAAGATCGACCGGATCATCGAGGAGCATATCCTCGGCGGCAAGGTGGTGGAGGAATACGTGATCCCCGAAGAGTTCTGGGGAGAGCCGGTGCCGCCGAGCGAAATGGCGAGATAACTTTAATAAACTAGCAACTAGGAACTAGCATCTAGCAATTGGAGCTGGAAGCGAGGAACTGGTTGGTCAATGAGAAATGAGAAGAGAGAAAATAGAAATTCTCTTGTGAGGGGTCTGGTGATTTGTGGTAAACGCCATGAATCGCCTAAACCCGTATTCCGTCATTGGAAACGATGAAGCTGTTATAATAGATTTTGCAGTTTGATCATTTTCAATGAAAAGAGGAAGAGCGAGACGATGCAAATTACGATGCTTCAGAGCAAAATCCACCGTGCCACGGTCACCGACGCCAATCTGGATTATGTGGGCTCCATCACCATCGACCGGGAGCTGCTGGAGGCTGCCGGGATGCGGGTGGGGCAGAAGGTGGATATCGTCAACGTCAACAACGGGGAGCGCTTCTCCACCTACATCATCCCCGGGGAGCGGGGAGAGCGGGAGATCTGCCTCAACGGAGCCGCGGCGCGGCTGGTGCACCGCGGCGACAAGATCATCATCATCGCCTATGCCCAGATGGAGGAGGACGAGGCCGAGCGCTATCGGCCCAAAATTGTCATCCTCAACGACGACAATACCATCGCCCAGTCCTTCGAGGGGCTGGAGTAAGGAGCGAAGATGTTCGAAGGACTCGATCTCGGCAATATGGGCAAGATGATGGAGCAGATGCAGGAGAAGGCCAAAGAGCTCCAGGCCAAATCCAAAGAGACGATCCTCACCGCCAAAGGAGGCGGGGGAATGGTCCAGGTCAGCGCCGACGGGACCGGCGAAATCGTGGACATCACGATCGACGATTCACTCCTGGAGGACAAGGAGTCGCTGCAGATTCTGCTCATTAGCACCCTCAATGACGTGCTCAAGATGGTCGAAGACAACAAGAAGTCCCAAGCCATGGGGATGCTCGGCGGTCTCAATCCCTTCGGCGGATCGTGATGGCTTCCGACGCCCTCTCCCGTCTTGTCGAAGCCGCCGAGCGGGACAACCTGGTCGCCCTGCGCAAGATCCTGGATCAGGAGCAGCCGGATCTCAACGCCGAAGTCATCATCGGCGAAGAGTACGATCTGGACGAACCCGACGAGATTCCCCTGCTCTTTTATCTGATCCAGAAGCAGGTCAGCCGCGAAGCGATCGAACTGCTTCTGGATGCGGGGATGGACCTGAGCTACGTCAACCGGGAGGGGCTTGGCGCGGTGGACATCGCCGTCAAATACCGGCGCAAGGATATTCTCGAACTCTGCCGCCGGTCGGGGATCGATCTCTCGACCACGCGGCGCAAGAGCGGGATGACCCCTCTCATGCTCGCCGCCGCTTTCAACGATACGGAGATGCTGGAGTACCTGCT
>CAYUXG010000247.1:0-1783 GCA_964448735.1 uncultured Nitratifractor sp.
TCGGGGGCCTATATCGGGATGGATCCCCAGAAGGGCGGTCGTTCCACCCGTACTTTCCAAGGTCTTCAGAATCCTCCGGTCCTCGTGGACAATCTCCGGGGAACGACCTTTGTCCTCGAGGCCGACGACCGGGGCTCCCTTCAGCAGGGTTCTCCCGTCTACTACAAAAAGCTCCCTGCCGGAATGGTCACCTCCACCCGTCTCTCTTCCAACGGGAAAAAGGTACTCATCGATATTTTCGTCCGAAAGCCCTATAACCAATTGATCACCGACACGACCCGGTTCTGGGACTCCAGCGGCATCGACGCCTCCATCGGGCCCGACGGAGTGGAGATCCGTACCGCTTCGTTGACGTCGATTCTCTCGGGGGGGGTCTCCTTCGATAATTTCGAAGCCTTCGGTGAGGGCAAGAAAGCCGAGCCCAAGCATCACTTCGTCCTTTTCAAAAATATCAAAGAGGCAAAAAAAATCACCTACAGCCGTGAACTCTACTTCTGGGTCTATTTTAAGGATTCGATCCGTGGACTCAAAGAGGGAGCCCCCGTGGAGTTCCGGGGAGTCAAAATCGGCGAAGTGGTCAACTTTTTCCTCATTGGAGATGCCAAGACCGCTCAGTTCAAGATCCCCATCCTGATCAAGATCGAACCGGAACGTTTCACGATCCGCGGCAGAGATGAAAACAAAAGCCAGGAAGTCGACGAAAAGGTCTTTGCCAATCTCGTCGCCAAAGGCTTCCGGGCCCAGCTCCAAAGCTCCAGCCTCATCACCGGCGATCTGCTGATCGACCTCAACTTCTACCCCGACGCCAAGCCGGTGAAGATCCACAAAGAGAACGGGCTCTACGTCATCCCCTCGGTGCCGGCTACGCTGGAGACCCTCAAATCCAACCTCCAGTCGATCCTCAACCGGGTCGCGGCGATCCCCTTCGAAGAGATCGGCAAAAAGATCGATACCATCCTGAACAATCTGAAAAATCAGACCCTCCCCGGCCTCAACCAGAGCGTCGATCAGGTCAACGCCAAGCTTCTGCCCTCCTTTGACCGACTGATCGAGAGCACGAACAAAACGGTCGAAGAGATGCGCAAAAACTACATCGACACCAATGCCGATATCCATCGAAAAATGCTCATGCTTCTCGACGAGATCACCCGAACCAGCCGCTCGGTCCGTAATCTCACCGACTATCTCGAGCGCCATCCCGAATCCATCATACGAGGAAAATAATCATGCGACGACTCTCTCTTCTTCTCCTGCTGCCTGCCCTGCTCCTGCTGAGTGCCTGCAGCAGCAAAAGCGACTTTTACCGGCTTCATCCTTCCCAGATTCAGCGAAGCGGCAGCCATCCTCTCTACACTCGCCAGGTGCTCGGGATCGGAGAAGTCCAGGTCCCCGATTATCTGGAAAAGTCCGCCATGGTCACTTTCCAAAACAAAGAGCAGGTCAAAATCCACGAGGAGCAACGCTGGGCGGGGAGCCTGGACAAAAATATCCAGTCGGTCCTCACCCAGAACCTCTCTGCACTCCTTCCCCACACGACAGTCCTCGCCTATCCCTGGAACGAACCCCTCCGTGACCGCTATCGCCTCTACCTGAGCGTCGATCACTTCGACGGCGATGCCAACGGCACCGTTACTCTATCCGGCCATTGGAGCCTGGTCGATCAGGAGAGTGATGAAGTGGTGACGGGAGAGTCCTTCCACTACACGGAACGAGGCACTCCCGACACCCCCGGCATCGTCGCCACCCAAAGCCGCCTCCTGGAGCGCCTCAGCCGGCGTATCGC
>CAYUXG010000248.1:0-1719 GCA_964448735.1 uncultured Nitratifractor sp.
TCCGTTCGAACTCGTCCGCCGTGATGCTTCCGGGAGTGAAGGTACGGATCGAGCGCCGCGCGGGAATAGCCCGAAGCAGCGCGCTACGCTCGAACCCAAAAGCCGGTAAGTGCTCCTGCACCCGGCACTCCGAGAGCCGTGAACTCTCTCGGTAGGCTTCCTCGATCGCTTCATCGGCTTCGAAGGTACCGGTGGGATCGATCTGGCTCAGATGCGGCGACGGTGCAGAGACGGCGGGTCCTTCGATCGTCGCCGCTTCGAAAGCCGAGAGCATCCACTCCTCCCGGCCGAATCCGAAGAAGCGGTTGAGTCCCTCCCTGTCGATGCGGTAATGGACTCGATACGTCGACGCCCCCTCGCACCACATCGAAGCCTCCATCGCCCCCAGCAAATGCCCCCCGTCGAGCAGTACGTAGCGAAAGGCTCGGCTACGATATTTCCAGGAGGAGCGCCAATAAACCCCGCTGACGAAAAAGAGCAGGCCCTGACGACGGGAGGAGTCTTCCAAGAAAGCCTCCAGCCCCTCCTCGGGCCCGATAGGAGCCAGCATCACCGCCGAAGAGCTCGCCACCTCCAGATGGTAGATCCCGTCCTCGAGCCCTTCCATACCGCGGGTCTGGAAATAGACCTCGTTGGGGTAAAGCGCCCCGGCACTGGGATTGGTCCGCAGATAGTATTCGACGCCGGGATAGCTCTTTTTGGCCGTGATCCCGCCGATACGGTAGAGAAAGGCTTTGATCGGCTCGTTATCCAAGAGTGAAATGCGAGGAAGGGGATCGGGATAGCGTTTGTAGGGTGAGGGCTGAGTGGACCACTCCAGTGCGTGGGCATGTCGCCGCACGGAGATCCAGCTGTGTTTGGTCGCTTCGTGATAGCGATCTCCAGGGGAGAGAGGAGTGAAATTTTTTAGCGGCTTCTTTATGATGGCAGATCCTCGAAACTTCGAATCACGCTTTTGATCTTGGGCAGATAGTCCCGAATCACGTTTTCGATCAATGCGATATTCACCCCTTCGTAGTCATGTGCAATGAAATTGCGCACGGCAAAAGCTCCGCGGATATCCTCCCGCTCGAAACGGGAGAGAATCCCATATTCCATCGCATCCTGAAGCCGTCTAAACTGCTCCGCTATCGCAATAAGGTGCATCAAAATAGCGGGGCGTGCCAACTTCTCATCTTGCAATGCTTTGACGATACCTCCCCGCTCTTGGACAATTTCGTCGATCAGGTCGATTTTGTCCAAAATCAGCTCCAGCGACCTATGCATAAAGCGCGTCCTCCAGGACTTTTCGGTTTTTCAAGCCCGCTTCGTCGCAGAGATCGACTCGACGACCGAATCGCTTCTGCAGCCTCTCGCGCAGATCGTCAAAATAGAGAAAACCGCTGATACCCCGAAAACGCCGAACGAATTTCGGCGTCGTGCGAATCACGATATCGAGGTCGCTGGCCGCATCGGCCGATCCTCGGGCGACACTTCCAAAAACTCCGATGCGATCAATCCCCTCTTGCCTCAACTCTTCTTTGATTTCGCGAAGATACTCGAGGACTTCCTTGCGATCCATCTTCACCCTTCCGGATTTTTCTTTCGATTATAACACATAGAAAAAGCGCTGAATTGAAGGAAATAGAGAAAGAAATAGATCAGGCAAGAGGAGGAACTTACCTCTCCCTGGGATCGACCAGATAGCCCTCCAGAGCGCTGGCGGCGGCGACGGCGGAG
>CAYUXG010000249.1:0-1688 GCA_964448735.1 uncultured Nitratifractor sp.
CCCGCGACCCCGACCTTGGCAAGGTCGTGCTCTACCCCTGAGCTACTCCCGCATTCAAAAATCGGAGTGCAATTATAGCAGTTTTCGCTGAAATGTCAAAACTCCGTGTGCTATAATCCACAAGTAGATCAGAAATAAAGGACAGTTATGCGCAGTGACGAGATCAAAAAAGGATACAACCGGGCTCCTCACAGGAGCCTTCTGCGGGCCACGGGCCTCAAAGAGGAGGATTTCGACAAACCCTTCATCGGAGTGGCCAACTCCTATACCGATATGATCCCGGGGCACTTCTTCCTCAACGAAGTCGCCCGGGTCATCAAGGAAGAGATCCGGCTCAACGGATGCGTGCCTTTCGAGTTTAACACCATCGGCGTGGACGACGGCATCGCCATGGGACACGACGGAATGCTCTACTCCCTCCCCAGCCGCGAAATCATCGCCAACTCCGTCGAAACGATGATGAACGCCCATAAACTCGACGCCATGATCGCCATCCCCAACTGCGACAAGATCGTGCCGGGGATGATCATGGGAGCGCTTCGGGTCAACGTCCCGACCGTCTTCGTCAGCGGCGGGCCGATGGCGGCGGGGCATCTGGACGACGGAACCCCCATCGACCTAGCGACGGTCTTCGAGGGGGTCGGGCAGTACGAAGCGGGCGAGATTGACGCGAAGATGCTCAGCGAACTGGAGTGCAAAGCGTGCCCCGGAGGAGGGAGCTGCTCTGGGATGTTTACCGCGAACTCCATGAACACCCTCATGGAAGCCATGGGGATCGCCCTGCCGGGCAACGGTACGATCCTGGCCATGACCCCCGAGCGCGAAGAGCTCTTCCGCACCGCCGCGCGCCGCATCTGCGAAATTGCCAAGAGCGAGGAGCTCACCGAGCGCTTCCGATTGCGCAACATTCTCAACGAGAATGCGGTTCGCAACGCCTTTGCCGTGGATATGGCCATGGGGGGCAGCTCCAACACCGTCTTGCATATGCTGGCCATCGCCGACGAAGCGGGGGTCGATTTCAACATCGCCGATATCAACGAAATCAGCAAACATGTCGCCCATATCGCCAAAATCTCTCCCTCTCTGACCACGGTACATATGGAAGACATCCACAAAGCCGGAGGCGTCTCCGCCGTCATGCATGAGATGAACCGCCGCAAAGACGGAGTCTTACGGGACAATCCGACCATCACGGGAGAGAGCCTCTTCGAGCGCATTTCGGGGGCCAAGATCCTCGACACCGAAATCATCCATCCGATCGAAACTCCCTACTCCGAAGTCGGGGGGCTCGCGATTCTCTTCGGCAATCTGGCCGAACAGGGAGCCGTCATCAAAACCGCCGGCATCGTGGGCGATCGGGTCTTTACCGGCAAAGCGATCTGCTTCGACTCCCAGCAGGAAGCGATCGAGGGCATCACGGCCGGTAAGGTCAAACCCGGCCACGTAGTCGTCATCCGCTACGAAGGTCCCAAGGGAGGCCCCGGGATGCAAGAGATGCTCGCTCCCACCAGCCTGATCATGGGAATGGGTCTGGGGGACAAGGTCGCACTCATCACCGACGGCCGATTCAGCGGAGCGACCCGCGGAGCCAGCATCGGCCACGTCTCTCCCGAAGCCGCCGAAGGAGGGATGATCGGCCTGCTCCAAGACGGCGATGAGATTCATCTGGATGTGGACAATTATATCCT
>CAYUXG010000250.1:0-1680 GCA_964448735.1 uncultured Nitratifractor sp.
ACGAAGCCCACGATGAGCGATTGGGCGTAGCCGACGGCGTATTTTTGGGGATCTTTGGCGTAGAGATCTTCGCTGAGCTTCCGATAGGCTCGGTAGAGGCTCGCGGCTTTTTCTTTCTGCCTTGTATCGGCGTAAAAGAGCGTGAAGTTTTTAAGCGTGAGGGCGAGGGAGGGTTCGTAGGCGGCGGGTGCTTTTGATGCGAGCGATTCTCGCAGTGCCCGCGATTTGGCGTAAAAAGCTTGCGCTTTTTTGAAATCCCGGATCCGGTAGTAGAGATTGCCCAGGTTGTTCCAGACGGTGGCCAGGAGCGCTTGGTCCGTGAGGCTCTCGGGATGCTTGATATCTTCGAGCAACTCTTCGTAGAGGTCGATCGCGTCGTAAGATCGGCGGTGATTTTGCAGGAAAAGCGCATACTCGTAGAGGATTTGGGGATCCGGGGAGATCTGCGTCGCTTGGTCATAGGCCTCGTCCGCCGCATCCTCTTTGCCCAGGAGTTTGAGCACTTCGGCCAGCAGCAAGAGTCGGCTCTGCTTAGCATCGCTCGAGAGATTCGAATCGGCACGGGAAAGGTAGCTCAAGGTCGCGTTGAGATCGGCGTTTTGAAAGATCTCTCGGGCATGCTTGGCGACGGGGTCGCTACGCTCGAAACTCCGCCGAAGCTGCTTTAGAGCGAGGATCTGCAGGGACTCTTTGACCTGGATCTTGTGGATTTGCTTGACGATTTGGACCTTTTGATGTCGGGAGATATGGCCTTCGAGGCGCTTTTCCAGGTCGATGATCTCGTTTCGGTACCGTGCGTGGATCGCCTCCACGCTCAGAGCCGAAGCGTGCACGCCGGCAACGACAAGCATCGAAAAGATTCCATGAACGATCGGCTTGGACAAAACGACAAACTCCTTACTGAAAGACTTCAAATTCCGAATGGAAGGTATAGCTCTTCTTGCCGCCGAGCCGGACCGTAAATTCGCGGACGAACGCGCTCAGTTTTTTGACGGAGCAGATTCCCTTGCAATCGGTTTTGACTTTGACGGAGTTGCCGTAGCGGGGAATGCGCTCGCGAATCTTGAGCGTCAGCGGTGTTTCTCCCCGATTGTGCAGTGTATAGGCGCTGACGACGTTGCGGTAATTGTTTCGCGCGACGTATTTGGTGATCTTGCGCTCGCCCGTCGCGTCGAAGAGGGTGCCGACGGTGAGTTTGATCTTTTCGTCCGCCGGGGTATTGTCGATGCGGCTCTCTCCGATGAAGCGCGATTCGCCGCTACGGTCGCGGCTGTACATCCGCACCACGCCTCGGGGTAGGGGGATGCCCAGATGATTGGCCCGGCTATTGTCGAACTCGACGATTTGATCGAACGAGAGTTTGACAACCCCCGGCATCTGGAAGGAACTCACCGTCGCTATGCCGTAGCGGCGGCAGGAGATCCCGCGATGTTCGAGAAAGCGGATCTGCTTTTGCTGCTTGTCCGCCAGCGTCGCGCGGAAGGGAATCTTGTAGATGTGGTAGCCGGCAAAGGCCTCCTCTTTGACGGCCGGGGCGGCTTCGGCGCGCATCAGCGACTTACGCATCAAACGAAGATTTCGTCCGCTCGGTGCCCGGTGGACGTCGCCGGCGAGGAAGGTCAAGTTCGCGTCGGGATAGCTCACGCCGGAGTGGTTGTCGACGGTGATCCATCCGACCAG
>CAYUXG010000251.1:0-1651 GCA_964448735.1 uncultured Nitratifractor sp.
TCAAGTGGTCAAGCAGGTCAACGAAGGCAAACTCGAAGGAGAGACCCGGGAAGTGAACGGGGTCAAAACGCTCTACGTCGATGCAGAAGAGACAGAACAGACGCAAAAAAGCGTGGAGAAAAAGCCTACAGAAAAAACGACGGACTCCTCCGCTCTCTCTAGAAAAGTCGAAGTGGAGCTACGGCTCCTGCGCGAAGAGATCGCCGGCCTGCGGCGTCAGCTCCGGGAATGCTGCAAAGCGAAAGAGACACCGACGGAAAACTGACTATTTTGTCAGCCAGGCCATCGCTTCGTCGTAATCCTTGAAGAAGCGGAGCTTTCCCTTCATCAAGGGCTTCATCATTTCAGTCGCCACTTCTTCCCACTTTTTCTTCCCGACGACGGCAACCTTTTTGAAAGCTTTTCGATGCTTGAGGCCAAAGAGCATATCGTCCCAGGCTGCGCGCCCTTTCCACCCCTTGAACTCTCGCATATCCGCCAGCAAGCAGGGATCAAGATCTTTGAAGCTCTTCAAAGCCCGATCGATGATAGGTACGAAGGTCTGATAATCTTCATGGGTCAGTTTTCCGCTCATTTTCAACTCGATGATGAGTTCCTTGCCCAGCCGCTTGAGGGTGATCCCGATTCCGTGCTCTTCGATGATGATTGCCATGATTATCCTTTCGTCTCCTGCAATATTTTCATCGCCTCTTCGACGCTTTTGCCCTCGACCGTCACGGCGTAGATCGCGTCGGCCATGCGGATCGCCTCCTCCAGGGGACGCTGATGGATGTTGCGCCCCGTGCCGTTGCCTCGGGCGTGACCGAGGTGGATCTGTTCGTGGAGCTGGCGTAAGAAGGCCGCTTCGTCGATGCGGCTTCCCCCCTCGCAGAGCACCCCGGTCCGGCCGGCGGCCTGAGTCGCTTCGTGGAGCAGCTCGGGCTTGAAAGCGCCCTTTTCGTAGGGGACTTTGAGCTTGACGAAGTCCGCCCCCAGGCAGGCGGCCACTCCGGCGGCACCGGCGATGAGATGAGGATCGTGCTCATCCTTGACGTAGGGGCCCTTGGGATAGAGCCAGAGCACCGCCAGCAATCCGTGGCGATGGGCTTCGTGCACCAGCCGAGCCGCTTCGGTGAACATATCGTGCTCGTGTTCGCCGCCCAGATAGACGGTGTAGCCTACCCCTCGGATGTCCAGACCGTTCTCGCGCAGCTCCAGCACCTCGGGTAGCCCCAGCCACTGGCGGCTGTAGGGGTCCTTGTCGGTATAGGGGACGAGATTGGTCTTGGCGTTGAGCTTGACCAGATAGGGGATCTTGGGATAGTCCCGGCCGTAGCGGGCGATCAGCCCGTACTGGGTGGCGAAGACGCCGATCCTGGCTCTGGAAGCGATGCGGAAGAGATGCTCCGGATCGTTGTCCTCGGCAGGGATCCCCTCGCCATAGAAGTCGTCGTTGAGATGCTCGACCTTCTGATCCCCGGCAAAGAGCATCAGCCGGCCGCTGCCCCCGGTCGTTTTGTCGAAATTCTCCAAAAACGCCCCCCGCAATCGGGCGGGGACATCGGCGGGTAAGTAGTATTGTAGATTCATGATCGGTCCTTTCTTTGATGAGCACCATACTCTCTTTCACAAGAGAGCTTCAGACAGTTGGGCAGAGGCTTACCTTCGATGA
>CAYUXG010000252.1:0-1618 GCA_964448735.1 uncultured Nitratifractor sp.
TGATGAAAGAGGGCAAAGAGAAGGAGGCGCTGGCACTCCTGGGACTCATCGCCAACATCCTGGCCAAAGTTGCCGTCATGCTCCACCCCGTCATGCCCGAGACGACCGACAAAATCGCCCGCTCTTTGGGCTTCACGATCGGAAATACAGCCTACGAGGACCTTATTGTCCGCAAAGATCTGCTCCCCGATTTCGTCATCGAGAAGATCCCTCCCCTCTTTCCTCGGATCGAAGAGGTGCGCATGAGCGAAGCGGCCCCCGCCCCCGCCGAAACGAAAAAAGAAGCTCCCCAAAAGAGTGAGAAGAAGAGTGAAGCTCCCGTAGAAGGGCTCATCACCATCGACCAGTTTTTCCAGACTTCCCTCAAAGTCGGCACCGTCCTCGAAGCCGAGGAGGTCCCCAAGAGCAAAAAGCTTCTCAAACTCCAGGTGGACCTGGGGGAAGAAAGCCCCCGCCAAATCATCGCCGGGATCAAGGAGTGGTACACTCCCGCCGATCTGACGGGCACTCAAGTTTGCGTCGTGGCCAATCTCAAACCCGCCAAACTCATGGGAATGCTCTCGGAGGGCATGCTCCTGGCGGCCAAAGATGAAGAGGGCCTCGCCCTGATCCGTCCCGAAAAGCCCAAAAAGCCCGGCACCCCCATCGGATGACGATGAAGATTTCCGACCTTCTTCATATCACCGGCGGCACGCTCGAGAGCGATGCCCAAGTGCAGGCAGTCGAGGGAGCCACCGTCTTTCCCTCCAAAGTCGAAAACGGGGACCTCTTCTTCGCCGCTCGCCCCGAGGAGATCGCCGCTGCCCTGGAACATGGAGCCTACGCCGTCGTCTACGAAGGTGAGCGCCCCGCCGACTCCGACGAAGAGATCGCCTGGATCCGCGTCGATTCGGTACGGGATGCGGCCTTTCGACTTCTGCGCTACGTCCTGCTGAGCAAGGAGGCGGAGTTTGCCCTGCTGCGTCCGCATGAAATGAGCTTTTTGCGCATGATCCTCACCCAAAAGAGCGGCATCGCTTTCCTCCCTGCCGACTGGACCCGCGCTTTTGAAATGATCCTCAACAGCGACCGCCGCCTCTTCGTCGGCAGCGACGCCGAGCTGATCAACACCCTCACCCCCGATCCCGAACGGCTGGAAGAGGAGGCCGAAGGGATGATGATCAGCGACACCCTCTTTCGCTCTACCTTCAAAGTCCACGGCTACATCTACCAGCAAAAGGAGATGGCTCCCTTCCACCTGGAGCCTCTACTACGCACCGTAGCCTTCTGCGACCGGCACCAACTCCCCTACTCCCTGGATCGGCTGCGCTACACCCGCCACTTCCAGCCGGTCTTCGTCGACAATGCCCTGCAGCCCGTTACCAAGGGCGCGAGCGACCGGGTGTTGATCTTCACCGACAACCTCGAAGACATCGTTCAGGCACGGGAATACGTGCGCTATCAGAGTAGTTGGGCCCGCAGCATCGTCCTGACTCCGCCCAAGACCAAAGTGGAAAACGTCGAACGCCCCTACTGGTTCGAAAACCCCGAAGAGGCCAAAGAGATTCTCAAAAAGACCCCTTACAACTACGCCTTCATCTACTCCCTCGACCGGGAGATGCTTCGGGAGATGAAAGAG
>CAYUXG010000253.1:0-1596 GCA_964448735.1 uncultured Nitratifractor sp.
AGCTGGGGGAAGGCGTCGAGAAAGTCGAAGAGGACTTCGCCGCCGAAGTCGCCAAGCAGATGGGGAAATAAGTTCTCCTCCGGGCTCTCGGCCCGTTTTTTTCACTACTTTTCTCCTACTTTTTCGTGCTTTTTCTTTTCCCTCTCAAAATTCGTAGTAAAATTTGCACAATCTTTTCCTGCTATCAAGGATGTTCATGAAGATCGATCTACCATATTTCACTGCACTGCGTCGTGAACTTCACGCCATGCCGGAGCTCGGCTATCACGAGCATCGCACCGCCGAGCGTATCTGCCGGGAGCTCGAGAGCTACGGGATCCCTTTTGAGAAGGGCATCGGCGGCACCGGAATCGTCGCCTGGATCGACAAGGGCCGGCCGGGGCGGAGCATCGCGCTGCGTGCGGATATGGATGCGCTGCCGATTCGGGAAGAGACGGGGGTGGAGTACGCCTCTTCCCAGGAGGGGTGCATGCACGCCTGCGGCCACGACGGACATGTGACGATGCTGCTCGCGGCGGCGAAGAGCCTGAAGGAGTCGGTCGATTTCGACGGCCGGGTGGTACTGATCTTTCAGCCTGCGGAGGAGGGCGGCGCGGGAGCGAAGGCGATGATCGAAGACGGTCTCTTCGAGCGCTTCCCCGTGGATCGGATCTACGGCTTGCACAACCGCCCCAGCGAGCCCCTGGGGACGATCCTGGTCAAGGAGGGGCCGGTGATGAGCGCCGTGGACAATTGGGAAGTGACGATCCAGGGAAAATCGGGCCACAGCTCCCAGCCCCACAACGCCGTCAATCCCATCGTCGTCGCCTCCCATACGGTGCTGGCGATCAAGGAGATCTCCGCACTTTCGATCAACCCCATGGATGCCCACGTCGTGACCGTCGCCAAGATCGAAAGCGGCGTCGCTTTCAACGTGATTCCCGACGCCTGCCGGATCGAAGGCTCCACCCGTACGTTCCGGGAAGCGGTGCAAGAGAGCATCGAGGAGCGCATCCGCACGCTCTCCGCGCGTATCGCCGAAGGCTTCGGGGCTGCAGCTCGGACCGAGTACCGGCGCATCTATCCGGCCACGATCAACAGCCACAGCGAAACGGCCCTGACTGCGGCGCGCAACTGCCCGGGCATCACCCGCATCGTGGAGGATTTCCCCTCCAGCATGGGATCGGAGGATTTCAGTTTCTATCTCCAGCACGTGCCGGGATGCTATGTCTGGCTCGGCAGCAAAGCCGACCCCTCGGCCGAGACGATTCCCCTACACTCGAGCCGCTACGATTTCAACGACGATCTCCTCGGCATCGGAGCCTGCTACTGGGTTAATCTTGTGAAGGTGGAGTTGGGATAGAGCGGGCGATTGGCTCTTTGGGTGAGAGGGTGAGATGGTAAGAAGGTTTTCAGCCATAAAGTGTCAAGTTGCACTTGACACTCATTCCCAGAGGCATAAAATCTTCCATTTTCCATCTTCATCTTCCATCTGTTTCTATTTTACGATTTCGAAAGTTCCGCCCCGTCGGTCGTCTCCCGCGCCTTGATAATCTCCGGTAACGGCGTTGACGCCGCCGAAGAAGAGGCTTTTTTCTTCAAATAGCGTAACTTCGT
>CAYUXG010000254.1:0-1570 GCA_964448735.1 uncultured Nitratifractor sp.
CCCTCCCTCCGGTAGGTCAGTTCCATTCCCTGGCGTTCCAGAATTTCACGCACGATGTAGAGCCCCAGACCGAAACCTTTGGCCCTCGGCTCGCTCCGGCTGTAGGGGCGGGTGTACCACTCCAGAGGATGCTCCAGCGGCGCTCCTTCGCTGAGAAACTCCACCCGATCTCCACGCAGGCGAATGCGCAGATTTTTCCCGTATTTCCGGGCATTGTCGATGAGGTTTTTGAACACGATGGAGAGGGAGGCGAAGTCGGCCAGGATCGCCGTGCCGCCCCCCTCGACGGGAATCGCTTCCTCGATCCAGAGCCGGTCCCGGGCCTGGTCCACCAGATCGACGAGTCGTACGGGGCGCAGATTGAGACTCTCTTCCGCCGCGCTGATGCGCTCGATCTGGGCCAGCTCCTCCAGCAGCAGAGAGAGCCGTTCGAAGATGGAGTGGAGCATCTGCCGGGTCTGGGGATCCTCGCTGATCTCCGCCAGGAGCCGCCCTTTGGTGACAGGGGTGTTGAGCTCATGCAGAATGTTGCGCAAAAAGAGTTGGCGCGACTCCTGGAGACGGCGTACTTTGCGCGCCGAATCGTAAAAGGTCTTGGCCAGACGGGCCACCTCATCCTGCTGCAGGGCAAAGGAGGCTTCCCCCTCGGGGATGCGCCCCTCCCCATACTCCCGAATCTCCCGCTCCAGCCGCTTCAGCGGCAGAAGTGCCCGGCGCAGAAGCAGATAAAGCCCCGTCAGCATCAGAAGAAATCCGACTATCAATCCCAGAGGAAGCCACTGCCGGCTCCAGAGGCTTCCTTCAGGCTGCAGCAGCAGCTCCCTCTTTCCCTCCCGGAGATAGATCAGGAGACCGGAGGGGGCATGCACGACGGCGATGCGCCGATGCCGGATGCGCCGGGTACGGAGTTTGGGGAGAATCTTCGTACTCCGTGCTTTCCCGACTTGCCGCAACTCCATCATCTTCAGCATCTCCGGGGGAAGCTGCCCGCTTCGGTGCCACTCCCGCAAGACCAGTCTTCCCTGCATTCGTAGCTGGAGGCGCTCCTGCATCTGCCAATGTTTCCAGAGAAAAAATCCCGCCATCAGCGTCGCGATCAGCGCCACGGCGAAGAGGAGGTTGAGTTTGAAGAAGAGGGAGTGACGGTTCATTTAGGGTCCAATGTATTTGTAGCCAACCCCCCGCACGGAACGGATCATCCGGGGCGGGCGGCTCTCGTCGCCGATCTTGTGGCGGATCCGGCTGACGATCACGTCGATGCTGCGATCCGAGCTCTCCCAGCGCAGCGCTTCGACGCTGTTGGCGATGAACTCCCGGCTCACCACCTGCTCCCGCCGCTCCAGCAGCAGGGCGAAGATCTCGAACTCCGCCGGCGTCAGCTCCAGCGCGACGCCCTCTTTGAAGATCTGCATCCTCTGCCGGTCCACACGGAAAAGAGGCTCCTCCTCCGCAGGGGAAGAGAAACGCTTGTAACGTTTGACCAGCGCCTGAATGCGGGCCACCAGCTCCCGCGGTTCGTAGGGTTTGGCGACATAGTCGTCGGCTCCGATTTCGAAGGCGACGACTTTAT
>CAYUXG010000255.1:0-1552 GCA_964448735.1 uncultured Nitratifractor sp.
CCTACGGCGTCCATCTGGGGATGAGCGGATATCTGACGGTGATCCTCATGTCGGTCCTCGCCTCCATCGGCACCGCCGGCGTACCCGGAGTGGGACTGATCATGCTCTCGATGGTCTTCACCCAGGTCGGGCTCCCCGTCGAAGGGATCGGCCTGATCCTCGGAGTCGACCGTCTGCTGGATATGATCCGTACCGCCGTCAACGTCACCGGTGACGCCACCGTCTCGGTCATCGTCGCCAAAAGTGAAAAGAAACTCGACGAGAAGGTCTATGACGATCCCGAAGCCGGCATCATCGAAGAGGAGGATCTGGAGATCGATCCCCAGATCGAAAAGGAGCTGGCCGAGGTGGTCGAAGAGATCCACGAAGAGATCGTCGAAGAGACCGAACAGAAACATCAAGGCCAATAGGCAGCCCTACTTCACTTCTTCTTTTCACGCGGCTTACACCGCGTGAAGACTCTTCGTCCCAAAGCTCCCGTTATCTCCATCCGATGCGTATGTTACAATCCCTCCAAGCTCTTCTATCGATGCGACAAAGGTAAGGCATGGCACAGATCTACGCTCTTCTCGATCGTCAACTGATGGAACGCTACAGAGTTACCCCCGAAGCCGCCGCCCGTTTCCTTCAAAAAGAGGGAATCACGGTCGCCCAGTACCGGGACAAAGAGGGCAGCGACAAAAGCGTCGCCGAAACACTGGAGCGTTTGCGCCGTCACTACTCCGGCACCCTGATCCTCAATGACCGGCTCTCTCTGGCCAATCAGGCCGACGGGCTGCACTTGGGCCAGGAGGACCTGGCCGCCGTCGATCCCGACCCCTCCGTAGCGGTTCGCAAAGTCCGTGAGTGCATCGGGGGCAAACTTCTGGGTCTCTCCACCCACGATGCCGGGGAGATCCGAATCGCCAACACCCTCGATCTAGACTATATTGGCCTGGGGGCCTACCGTCCCACTGCGACGAAAACCGATGCCGCCGTCCAAGGCGAAGCCCTCCTGGAGGCTGCGCACCTTAGCCGCCATCCCGTGGCGATCATCGGTGGCGTCTGCTGGGAGGATGCATTTGCCGAACCGATTCGCTGGAAAGTTCTGGGACGCGCCCTCTTTGAAAGGATCGCCGCCTCATGAGCCGTCATCTCCTTCTGCTCTACGGTTTCATTGGCTATCTCGTGGGGCTGGGGACGCTGGTCTATATGCTGCTGTGGCTCTACCCCTGGTCCTGGATGCCCACGACAATCGACTCTGCCGCAGCCGGAGGCTCTGCCCTCTTTGCGGCGGCCATCGATCTGGGGCTGATTCTGCTCTTTGGGCTTCAGCACTCTTTGATGGTCCGGCCCCGCTTCAAAGCCTGGTTTGACCGCCATGTCCCCTATGGCGCCCAAAGGGCCACTTATACCTTCGTCTCGTCGCTCTTTTTGGCGGCGATTCTGCTCTTTTGGCAGCCGCTTCCCGGCGTGCTCTGGTCCTTCGAACCCCAGAGTCCGCTCTGGTGGCTTGCGACGATACTCTACTTCACGGGCTGGGGCGTCGCCGTCATCGCCACCTTCCAGATCG
>CAYUXG010000256.1:0-1542 GCA_964448735.1 uncultured Nitratifractor sp.
GGAGGCTCTTGGTCGCCGTCTCGGCAGTGAAGTTCCTTCTCATCCCCCTCCTCGCCGCCGTTTTGCTCCCCTCACTGGGCCTCGATGCATCGGTACAAAAAATCCTCCTTCTCGAGTGGGTCGTCCCCATGGCCGTCATGAACGTCAACCTCGCCGCGCTCTACGACTGCCGGCCCGAACAAGTGGCCTTTCTCACCTTCGCCACCTCGCTGATCTTTCTGCCCTATCTCTTCTTGATTTTTTGACCCTCGACGGAGTCTTTCTCTACCAAATCATCACATTTTTTAGCAGGGCGTCACGGCCGGAACCTTTGGAAGATGGTGAAAAATGCAGAAAAGAAAAAGAGGGATATTCCGAAACCGGGGAGATGATCCACCGGTAGAATCTGTGTACCGTGTAAAGTCAGAAACGTTCCGGACGTTCCTCTTTAAAGGCCCGCTTCTCCGCTTCCTTAAGAAGCTCCAGAGCCCCGTCGGAGATCATTTTCTCCGCCAGGCGTTTGCCCGCCCCTTCGGCCTCGCTCTTTGGTAGCAGCATCTCTTCGTAGAGGATCTCCGTTCCGTCGGGATAGCCCAGCATCGCCCGCAGGTCGATCCCCTCGGGCGCGATGCGGGCATTGACCGCGACAGGGGCGGAGCAGCCTGCACCGATCGCCGCGACGAATTCCCGCTCGATCTCGGTACACAAATGGGTCTCGGGATCGTCCAGGCTCATGGCGATTTCGCGCACTTTCTCGTTGCCCGCGACGATCTCGATCCCCAGCGCCGCCTGGCCCATGGGGGGAATCATCCACTCCAGCCGCTGCACGTGAGGGATCCCCTTGAGCAGATCGAGGCGCGCCAAGCCGATGTAGGCGAGGATGATGGCATCGTACTGCCCCTCCGCGAGCTTGCGCAGCCGGGTGTTGACGTTGCCCCGTAGATCCCTTACCTGCAGATCCGGGCGACGCTGGAGCAGCTGCATTCTGCGGCGCAGGCTGGTCGTGCCGACCACCGCGCCTTCGGGGAGCTCTTCGAGGGAGGCGTAGCGGTGGGAGAGCAGTACGTCGCTTTGATCCTGCCTTTCGGTGATCGCCGCGAGTTCCAACCCTTCGGGGATGAAGGTGGGCACATCCTTGAGCGAATGCACCGCTAAATGGGCATGGCCGGCGAGCATCTCGTCTTCGAGCTCTTTGGTGAAGTGCCCTTTACCTCCGATGAGCGCCAAAGGCTTGTCGAGGATCTTGTCCCCCCGGCTGGTGATTTCGTTGAGCTCGACCGTGATTCCCGGATAGCGCTTTTCGATCTGTGCTTTGACGAAATAGGCTTGCCAGAGTGCCAACTGGCTGGCACGGGTCGCGATGATCAGTTTCTCCACATTTATCCTTTTGCGAAGGGCTTGCAGCCCCAGAAGCTCGAACTGTTTATAGAACCCTTTGAAAAATTACCAAGTCGTTCTTTGGGACAAGTGCGACAAAGGAGCGTTCAACCCGTGAAACGGGCGCTTGCGTTCGCGACTGCCAGAGTGCTTGGCCCAAAGAACGTGATTGTTCAGAGACCTCTA
>CAYUXG010000257.1:0-1513 GCA_964448735.1 uncultured Nitratifractor sp.
GTCGATCCCGGAACGATGTCGCCTCTGGAGCACGGAGAAGTCTTCGTCACCAAAGACGGAGCCGAGACCGATCTGGACCTGGGACATTACGAACGTTTCCTCGATACTTCCCTGACCCGGGCCAACAACTTCACCACCGGACAGATCTACAAATCGGTGATCGAAAAGGAGCGAAAGGGAGAATACTTGGGAAAAACGATCCAAGTCGTTCCCCATATCGTCAACGAGATCAAGGAGAGGATCAAACTGGCCGCGGAGGGAAAGGATATCCTCATCGTGGAGTTGGGAGGAACGACGGGAGATATCGAGGGATTGCCCTATCTGGAGACCTTCCGGCAGATGAAACACGAACTCGGGCGCAAAAACGTCATGAACATTCATGTCACTCTGCTGCCTTACATCAAAGCCGCGGGAGAGCTCAAAACCAAACCGACGCAGCACTCGGTGCAGGAACTTCGTCGAATCGGGATCGCTCCGCATATGCTGATTCTCCGGGCCGAACAGCCCGTTCCTATAGAGATGAAACGAAAAATCGCCTACTACTGCGATGTGGAAGAGGAGAACGTCATCGATGCCATCGACGCGCCGACGATCTACCAAGTCCCCATCAACTTCCTGCGCCAAAATATCCTCGAACCGATTGCCGAGCAACTGCAGCTCGGCAATCTCCAGCCCAAGATGGACGAGTGGAACTCTCTGGTGCAAAAGATCATCAACCCTGCCGACGAGGTCAAGATCGCCTTCGTCGGAAAATACCTCGATCTCAAAGAGTCCTACAAATCCCTGACCGAAGCGTTGATCCATGCCGGAGCCCATCTCGATCGCCGCGTCAAGATCGAGTGGGTCGACAGTGAAAAGATCGAAGAGGAGGGAGCGGAGAAGCTACTCAGCGGTGCGGAGGGCATCCTCGTCGCCGGCGGATTCGGCCAGCGGGGAGTCGAAGGGAAGATCGAGGCGATCCGTTACGCACGGGAAGAGAAGATCCCTTTCCTGGGTATCTGCCTGGGGATGCAGCTAAGCATCGTCGAATATGCCCGCAATGTGGTAGGGCTCGAGGGAGCCAACTCCATGGAGTTCGATGAAAAGAGCCCCCATCCGGTGATCTATCTCATCGACGAATTTATCGACGCCTCCGGCTCTCGCCAGGTACGCACGACCACTTCGCCTCTGGGAGGGACCATGCGTCTGGGCGAATACCGATGCGACGTCAAAGAGGGCTCCAACCTGGCCAAAGCTTACGATGCCCATACGATCTATGAACGTCACCGCCACCGCTACGAAGCCAATCCCCTCTACCGAGAGCGTCTCGAAGAGGCCGGCATGATCGTCAGCGGGGAATCCGACGGCCTGATCGAAGCGGTGGAGGTGAAAGAGCACCCCTGGTTCCTCGGTGTCCAATTCCATCCTGAATTTACCTCCCGTCTCCAGCACCCCAATCCGGCGATTCTCGCATTCGTCGAAGCTTCTCTCAAGCAGCGAGGCTGATGCGCCACACCTATCCTCTCCTCTCTTC